>JBMSJH010000045.1:0-11950 GCA_049418705.1 Aquirufa sp. | reverse complement strand
GAAAAAGGCCATCACCGCCCAGATTAAGAAGAATCCAGCCATGATTACGTGATCGGCTTTTGCTTCGCCTGAATATAATCCCTTAAGCCATTCGCCTAAATTTACGCCGGAGTTAACCAGCAAAACAAGCGCTAAAATCAAGGATAATCCTACGTAAAAGCTTGAGTTAATATAAGGGATCTTGAATTTAGATTTCTTTTGATTCTCTGGGTCAAGATCTAGAACTAACACACCACCGCAAACTAAAACGAAGGCGAATAAAGTACCAATGGAGCTCAAATTAATCACCTCTTCAAGGTTCGCAAACAAGGCTGGAACACCGACAAGGACTCCGGTCATGATGGTGGAGAACGAAGGAGTGCGGTATTTAGGGTGAATGCGGGAGAAGGCTTTTGGCAATAAACCATCGCGTGACATGGTCATCCAGATGCGTGGCTGGCCTAATTGATAGACTAATAAGGCTGAAGTTAAAGCGATTACGGCACTAGCTGCTACGATTCCGGCTACTCCAGGCAAGCCTACTTGCATGAACATGAAGGCCAAAGGATCCTCAATCCCCGCTAAATTTCCAGACGGCACAATTCCCGTTAAAACCAACGTCACTAACACGTATAAAACCGTGCAAATGATCAAGGCATACATCATAGCTTTGGGAATATCCCGCTGCGGATTCTTACACTCTTCTGCTGTGGTGGAAATCGAGTCGAATCCGATATAGGCAAAACAAACGGCTGCCACACTTTTCAATACACCAGAGATTCCATTGGGCGCAAAGGGCGTCCAGTTCTCTACCTGCACGTAAAAAGCCCCTACACCGACTACAATCATAATCACTAGTAGCTTTAATATAACGAGAATATTGTTTGTGTTTTTCGACTCCTTGATACCGATATACACTAAATACGTGATGGCTACCGTGATTAAAAGGGCAGGAATATTTGCCACAACATGCCAGCCAAAAATGGTCGGAGCCGATAGATAGGCCGTGTACCCTTCTCTTAAATTCACTGACAAAGCATCAAATTTCTGACCTGAGGCTAATGCGGCGGTCGTTTCGGTGAAGGCTCTTTTGGCAGACAAATAATCCATCGTCATAAACTCAGGTACATGAATTCCTAAACCTTCTAATAGATCCACAAAGTATTTAGACCAAGAAATGGCTACTGCCACGTTCGAAATCGCGTATTCTAACAGCAAATTCCAACCCAAAATCCAAGCAACAATCTCCCCTAAACTCGTATAAGCATAGGTGTAAGCACTACCAGAAATAGGCACTGTGGCCGCGAAACGGGCATAACAGAAGGCCGTAAACATGCAGGCCATTGCCGTAAAAACAAATAACATAGAAACTGCGGGACCTCCATTCGCAGAGGCTTGACCGATCGCAGAGAAAATACTAGCACCGATAATGGCAGCCACCCCCATGAAGGTCAGGTCACGCACACCCAGGTTGCGATCCATGGAATTACCCTCTATACTTTCAATCTCTAATTGATCTGAAATAATTTTATCGATGGATTTCTTGCGAAAAAAGCTGGACCACATAGGTTATCAAATTGTTAATGAAGGAACAAAAATACATCTTTCTGAAAGAAATTCTAATTTGATTGTTTTCGATTACCTTTGTGGCATGTCTGTCGCCGTCGTCATTTTGAATTATAATGGTCGGAAATTCCTCGCTGATTTCTTGCCCATCGTATTGGAAAACACTCCCGATGCGACAATTTATGTGGCAGACAATGGTTCCAAAGATGATTCCTTACAATTATTAGCCGCTTCATTCCCTCAGGTGTCCGTAATCTCTTGGGCAGAAAATCTGGGTTATGCCGGAGGCTATAATTATGCTTTAGGCCAAATCAAAGCCGACTATTATGTCTTGATGAATTCAGACATAGCCCCAACCAAGGGCTGGCTTGCCCCTTTATTGGCGCATTTTGAAGCGAATCCTTTGGTAGGAGCTGCTCAACCCTATCTTTTAGATTATCAAAAATCGGAGTATTTTGAATATGCAGGTGCTGCCGGTGGGTATTGGGATAGCTATGGTTATCCATTTTGTCGTGGCCGCCTTTTTGATACGCTAGAAAAAAGCGAAGGACAATATGCTACAGCAACCGTAAACTGGGCAACTGGCGCATGTTTGATGGTTCGTGCAGATGTTTACCAAAAAGTAGGTGGATTAGATGCCTATTTATTCGCACACATGGAGGAAATCGATTTATGCTGGCGAATGCAGAGAGCCGGATATACGATTGCTGCGGTAGCTGAAAGCGAGGTATTGCACGTAGGCGGAGGAACCCTGAACAAAGAAAACCCCTTCAAAACCTATTTGAATTTCCGTAATAACCTGATTTTACTTTACAAAAACCTAGAACCCTCACAGCGCTTCTTCACTATCTTCCTACGTATGATCTTGGATGGAATTGCTGGAATCAAGTTCTTAACGGAGGGTAAATTTTCCTCCTTCACGGCTATCCTGAAGGCACATTACGGATTTTATGTCTACCTCTTTTCCATAAAAGAAAAACACAACTTACCCGCTGACTTACAAAAAATGTGGCCTCAGAGCTACCAAGGAAGCATTTTAAAAGCCTATTTCCTAGAAGGCAAAAAGAAATTCAGTCAATTGAAATTCTAGATATCCCAAACACTTGGGTTATTTCTTTGACGTAGATAGCGACGGATATTCATCCAAAAGGCTAAAATCAAATAAATAATCACCGGGGAACCCATCGTGATAAACGAGGTATAAATGAAGTACAACCGAATGCTGCTGGTGGAAATATTTAACTTCTCTCCTAAGCGAGTACAAACGCCAAATGCCTGATTCTCAACAAAAAATTTCAGTTTTTCCATAGTAAGCTGATTGAAGAAACAAATTTAGTCAATATTAAACGCATTTCGCTTATTATAAAAATAATTATATAAAAAATAATAATTATTACATTAAATTTTTAAATAATGGAATATTTATTTGAAAAGTCTTGCATGCAATTCTTTTTTCTCTACATTTGAGAGCTTGAAAGACTTTCGTCTGGATGGCATTAATATTTTTAACATTTTTTTTATGCAAACTGGTAAAGTAAAATTTTTCAACGAGACGAAAGGTTTCGGATTCATCGTTGACGATCAAACAGGTGAAGACATTTTCGTACACGTAACTGGCCTTTCAGGTGTTACTATCCGCGAAAATGATTCAGTATCTTATGAAGTTACTGATGGAAAGCGTGGTGCAAACGCTATCAACGTAAAGAAAATCTAATTTTTCTTTCGTTTTTTTGATTAGAGAAAATCTTTTTTTACAATATATATTTAGGTTTACCTACAAAAATTGCAACATTGATCTCTAGTTAAAGAGAAATAAAAAAGCCTTCTGAAAAGAAGGCTTTTTTTATGCAGGTTAAAAAGGATTAGCCCTGAATCCAGGCTGTCACTTCGTCCTTAGTCGGCATCGCCGCATCAATCTTTAATTTCTTGCGCATCCCACCTAAGTCATTGAATACTTTATTCGGGTTTGCTGCATCTAATGCTTCCAATGTTAAGATACCCATCTTTTGTAAAGCAGGGATCCATACTTCAGAAATACCTCTTTCGGCAAAAGCAGATTCTGAATCCACTTCCTTCACCACCTCTGGACGCATTTGAGGAAAGAATAACACCTCTTGAATAGACGATTGATTCGTCATTAACATCGTCAAACGGTCGATACCGATACCAATACCCGAAGTTGGAGGCATCGCATACTCTAATGAACGGATGAAATCGTGATCCATCGCCATCGCTTCGTCGTCACCACGTGCAGCTAGAGCTAATTGATCTTCGAAACGCTCTTTTTGATCGATTGGATCATTTAACTCTGAATAAGCGTTCGCGATTTCTTTTCCATTCACGAATAATTCGAAACGCTCTACAAGACCTTCTTTTGAACGGTGCTTCTTCGTTAATGGAGACATCTCGACTGGATAATCCGTAATGAATGTCGGTTGGATTAAGTTAGCCTCTACTTTCTCTCCAAATAATTCGTCGATTAGCTTTCCTTTACCCATTCCTTTGTCCACTTCCATTCCGAACTCCACACATTTCGCGCGTAATTCATCTTCTGAAAGTGCATCCACATCAACTCCTGAATACTGTAAAATTGCACCTGAGATAGTTAAACGTGGATAAGGACCCGCGAATTCGATTTCATTCTCTCCTACCGCGATTTTGGTTTTTCCATGCAAACGTGACGCCACTGTTTCGAAGATTAACTCCGTCAGATTCATCATCCAGTTGTAATCCTTATAAGCTACGTAAAACTCTAAGGAGGTAAATTCTGGATTATGCGTACGGTCCATTCCTTCGTTACGGAACATTTTGCCAAACTCGTAAACGCCATCAAAACCTCCAACGATCAAACGCTTTAGATACAATTCATTCGCGATACGCAAGTAAAGCGGCATATCTAAGGTGTTGTGGTGGGTCTTGAATGGACGAGCGGATGCTCCACCGTGAACGGCTTGCAATACCGGTGTTTCCACTTCTAACCAACCTCTTTCGTCAAACATCGCACGCATCGTAGAGATGATCTTCGCCCGTTTGTTGAAGATGTCCTTCACAGAAGGGTTCACGATTAAATCAACATAACGCTGTCTGTAACGCATTTCTGGGTCAGAAAAGGCGTCGTAAGTTTGTCCATCTGCTTCTTTAACGACAGGAAGAGGCTTTAAGGCTTTGGACAAAATCGTAAATTCACGCACGTGAACAGAGATTTCTCCCATCTGCGTCGTGAACACATATCCTTTCACACCGATGATATCACCGATGTCTAATAACTTTTTAAATACCGTATTGTACAAGGTTTTATCCTCGCCAGGACATAGATCGTCGCGGCGGAAATACAATTGAATACGGCCATTCGCGTCCTGAAGCTCCGCAAACGAGGCATTTCCCATGATACGGAAGCCCATCAAACGTCCGGCTAACACGACGTCCTGGAAATTTCCTGATTCCGGTTTATATTCTGCCAAAATCTGATCAGAATAAACATTCACCGGGTATTCCTGTGCAGGATAAGGATCAATTCCCATCGCCAATAATTCTTGGCGCTTTTGTCTCCTCAATAATTCTTGCTCACTTAAAATCATTTGAACGTGTTTTTACGAATGAACCACAAAATTAGCCATTTCCTTCGGGATTTAAAACTCTTAAAACTTGTTAATGAGGTTGTGCGAGCCTAATTTTCGTTTAATTTCGTGATACATTTTTTAAATCAAATAAAGCCAAATGGAAATGAATAATCAGCTTAAGTCGTATGCGATCATTGCATTAATGTCCAGTGGAGTCACTTTAGGTGCCTATTCTCTATTTAATTTAGGTAGCAACTCCGGAATTTCGGATGCACCCTCTGCCTTCACCACTTCTGTTTCAAATCAAAACGTACCCGGCAATCCTGGTGAGTTCACCTATGCCGCAGAGAAAACAACTCCAGCAGTCGTTCATATTAAAACGAAGATGGAAACTCGTCAAAGACAACAACAATTCTCGAGCCCATTCGATGATTTCTTTGGTTTTGGCGACCCATTCGGTGGTGGCGGTCGTAGACAACAGCAACAACCACAAGAAGCGTCTGGCTCCGGGGTTATCATCTCCGCTGACGGATATATTGTTACAAATAACCACGTGGTGGCGGAAGCGGCTGAAGTGACCGTCATTTTAAATGACAAACGCGAATACAAGGCGAAAGTTATTTCGACGGATCCCTCTTCTGATTTAGCGGTTATCCAAATCAAGGAAACGAATTTACCTTTCTTGACTTTTGGCGATTCAGACGCACTTCGCGTGGGCGAATGGGTGTTAGCCGTGGGTAATCCATTCAATTTAGAATCAACAGTAACAGCTGGTATCGTTTCTGCCAAAGGTCGTCAGAACATCATCGACCGCGATTCGCCAGATGTGAATCCATTAGAATCTTTCATCCAAACGGATGCTGCGGTTAACCCAGGTAACTCAGGAGGAGCTTTGGTTAACTTAAAAGGAGAATTAATCGGTATCAACACGGCCATCTATTCTCGCACAGGCCAATTTGCCGGCTATTCTTTCGCCGTTCCAGTGAGCATCGTGAAGAAAGTGTCAGGCGATTTAATCAAATACGGTAACGTACAACGTGGTTTCTTAGGCGTTCAAATCTCTGAAGTAAATGCTAAACTAGCAGACGAGAAAGACCTTAAAACTAGCGCAGGTGTCTATGTAGGTGGTTTCTCTGAGAATTCCGCTGCTAAAGATGCAGGCATCAAGATCAACGACGTCATCGTGAAGATCGACGGTGTGGAAACAAAATCATCAGCAAAATTAATGGAAATCGTTAGCCGCAAGCGTCCAGGTGAGGCTATTCAGGTAACGGTTAACCGCGATGGAGCAACAAAAGAATTCAAAGTTACCTTGAAGAACAAAGACGGTAATACCGAAATCGTGAAAGGCGACAACTCGCCGGAATCAGCGAAATCAGAATTCTTAGGCGCTAAATTTGCGAGCTTAACACCAGCGGAGATGAAGAAATTTGGGGTAAGTTCAGGCGTGAAGATCGCTGAAGTTTTACCAGATGGCCGTTTAGAAATGTACGGATTAGCGAAAGGATCTGTCATCACGAAGATCAATGACAAGGTGATCAACTCTCCTAAGGAAGCAGTTGAGGCTTTAGAATCTAGAAAAGGACGTATTAAGCTAGAGGGTGTGGATGTGGATGGATCGAGGTTTATTTATGTACTTTAGTCAGTAATCAGTGGACAGTTGTCAGTGGTCAGTAAAAAAGAGTAGAGATTAGAGAGTAGAGCATAAAGCACAAAGAATAAAGCATAGAGGTGGAATCGCCTGCGGCGATACGTTTGTGAAGGGTTTTTCACAAAATAATTCGCGAAGCGGATGCCTACTTTATACTTTATTCTTTGTGCTTTATGCTTTAAAAAAGTTGCGACTAGCGACTAGAGGCTAGTGACTAGCGACTAGTGACTAGCGACTAAAAAAGCCAACGCTTCTTACGAAACGCTGGCTTTTTTTATGCACTAAAGAAAATTACTTCTTATAAGTTACTGTCTTAACCGCTTGGATTGTACGCTCGATAGATGGAAGAATTTCTTCAATCAATGTAGGTGCGTAAGGAAGTGGTAAGTCGCGTGAGTTAACACGAACAACTGGTGCATCTAAATAATCAAATGCCCAACGTTGTAAGTGATAAGAAATCTCAGATGAAATAGCCGATAGAGGATTCGCCTCTTCTACTACAACACAACGATTTGTTTTCTTTACAGACTCCACTAAAGCTGGATAATCGATAGGACGAACTGAACGTAAATCGATCACTTCACATGAGATTCCTTGCTTCTCTAATTCCTCTACTGCTGGCATAACCACGCGAGAAAGCATTTTACCAAAAGTAACAATCGTTACTGCCGTACCTGCTTTAACCACGTTCGCTTTACCGATAGGGATTAAGTATTCGCCATCTGGTACTAAACCTTTGTCCCCGTACATTAACTCAGATTCCATGAAAATCACTGGGTCGTTATCACGAATCGCAGATTTCATCAAACCTTTCGCATCAGCAGGATTCGACGGAACCACAACTTTCAAACCTGGTGTGTTGGCAAACCAGTTTTCAAAGTTAGACGAGTGTTGAGATGATAATTGGCCTGCGTTTCCTGTAGGTCCACGGAAAACGATTGGGCAAGAATATTGTCCACCGGACATAGACATCAATTTAGCTGCAGAGTTGATGATTTGGTCAATCGCAACTAAAGAGAAGTTAAAAGTCATGAATTCAACGATCGGACGAAGACCGTTTGCGGCTGCTCCTACGGCAATACCACCAAAACCTAATTCAGCGATGGGTGTATCGATCACGCGTTCTGGACCGAATTCGTCTAACATTCCTTGTGAAACTTTGTAAGCACCATTGTACTCAGCCACTTCTTCACCCATTAAAAAAACGGACGTATCACGGCGCATTTCCTCTGACATTGCCTCACGTAAGGCTTCTCTAAACTGAATTTCTCTCATAAAAAAATGTAAATCTTGTGGGATTAACAAGCGGGTACAAAATTAGGCAAAAAATAGTCCATTTTCATAAAATCATGGTAATTTTGAGGAATCCATTGAAGAAAAAATCCTATGTCTGTCGAAATCGCCTCTATTTCAAAATCTTTGCCTTCATTTTTAGGCCAAAACTCTTATTTGCAAGTAGCGGTTTTAGTAGACGAGCAGACTTCAAAACATTGCCTACCTCTCATTCAAGCCTATTTGCCTACGGGTTTCATCAAGATTCAAATCAAATCTGGTGAAAATAATAAGCATTTAGGGACCTGTGAAAAGGTTTGGGAGGCGATGACGAAAGCGAACATGGATCGCCATGGCTTATTGATCAATTTAGGCGGTGGTGTGATTGGTGATTTAGGCGGTTTTTGCGCCTCTACGTACAAGCGAGGAATCGATTTTATCCAGATACCTACGACGCTTTTGGCCCAAGTCGATGCGAGTGTGGGGGGTAAGTTAGGGGTAGATTTCCAAGGTTTGAAGAATCACATCGGGGTGTTTAATCTTCCTAAAACGGTTTTAATCGACCCGAACTTCATTCAGACTTTACCTAGTGCTCAGAAACTTTCAGGTTATGCGGAAATCATCAAACATTGTTTGATACGTGATGCGCAGAAATGGGAGCAAATCAGCCATACCGACTTTTCAGAAGTAGATTTTGCTAGTCTTATTGAACATTCGGTGGAGATCAAGAAAGCCGTCGTGGCAGAGGATCCGACCGAAAAAGGTTTGCGTAAAATCTTGAACTGGGGGCATACTTTGGGACATGCGGTGGAAACATTCCTATTAGACCAAGGCAAACGCAAAATCTTGCATGGCGAGGCAATCGCTGTCGGAATGATCATGGAGGCATTTATTGCCTATCAACGCGGATTGATTTCGGAAGAAGAACTGGGAGATATCGAAGTTTACTTATTCGAGACCTATGGAAAGGTTGCCTTAAAAGCTTCGGAGATTCCGGCTATCATTGCATTGACCCTTCAAGATAAAAAGAACAAAGGTGGAGAGGTTAGATTCTCGTTGCTAACGGGAATTGGGGATTGTGGTTATGATATCCCTGTCAGCAAATCGGAAATGAAAAAGGCGATTGAGTACTATATCGGCTAATTATTCAATTACTTGCGGCACTTTGAAATAAGTCTCATTAGTATCGGGACCTAGTGCTAAGGCTTTGGCACGATCTAAAGTTACCTTACCCTCATCTTCGCGGAAGTTATTTAGAGCAGACGTCATATGGACCAAAGGTTCCACCTCAGACGTATCTACTGAATTCAAGGCTTCCATCCAAACCAATACCTTGTTGATGGAATCTTGCATCTCTCCTATCTTCGATTCGGGCATCTCTAATCGAGCTAAATGCGCGATTTTCTTCACATCCTCTTGACTAACCTTCATTTTCTTTCGGCTTTAATTTTTTATCCTCGGGCATTTGTTTGTCCAAAAAAGCATTCAATCGATCGCGATCAAGGGTAGACGTAATGGTTCCAAATGAATCAATATTCATCTCGAATCCCGCTAAATCAGGGTGCACCGTAGGCAACTCCTTCTTTTTATCCTTCTTCGCCATCGTTTTTTATACTGTAGGAAACTTCGCTAAAGCGGCTGATAATCGTTCGATTACCTCCTGCTTACCCCATAATTGCATCGAAATCATCAAATCTGGACCTGCGCCATTTCCACTCAAAGCCACGCGCAAAATCTGCATCACCTTACCCATCTTAATCCCATTCGCCTCTAATACCTCGTGAATCGCGTGCTTAATGCCTTCTGGCTCCCACGAATCTACGCCAGGCAAAGCCTGCGCGATAAATTGCAAACCAGTCGCTGCATCGGCATTCCACTTAGAAGCTAATACTGCCTCATCATAAACAGTTGGACGCGCTTTAAACTCGGCCACTTTATCCGCTAATTCTTGCGGGAACGTGATGCGATCTAAGAATAAAGACACGAAAGAAAGACCTTGATCAGCTGGAAGTGAAGACAAATATTCCTTCGCTAAGGCCGCTGGATCTTGTAATTTCAAATATTGCTCATTAAACCACTGTGCTTTTTTCACATCGAATTTCGCACCGGCTTTATTAATACGCTCTAAAGAGAATGCGTCTGCAAGCTCCGTTAAGCTAAACATTTCTTGCTCAGTTCCCGGATTCCAGCCTAAGAAGGCCAAAAAGTTCAAGGTTGCTTCTTTCAGATAGCCTTCTTGCTTAAAACCTTTAGAAACCGCACCCGTCGCTGGATCCGTCCATTCCATCGGGAATACCGGAAAACCACCTAAATCTGCATCTCTTTTAGACAACTTACCGTTACCTTCAGGCTTCAATAAAAGTGGCAAATGCGCAAACTGAGGCGCTTTCCAACCAAAAGCTTGGTATAATAATATATGTAACGGAGCCGAAGGCAACCACTCCTCACCGCGAATCACGTGCGTGATTTCCATGATATGGTCATCCACGACATTCGCTAAGTGGTAGGTAGGCATCCCGTCTGACTTCATCAAAACTTTGTCATCGATGCTCGACGTATGCACGTGAACCCAATCACGAATGCTATCTTGGAAACGCACCTCCCCTTTCGCTGGAACTTTCAAGCGAATCACGTAAGGCGTTCCAGAAGCGATTAATTGCTCCACCTCAGCAGGAGCTAAGGCAATGGAATTCTTCAGCTTAACACGCGTCAAAGAATTGTATTGAAAAGCAGATCCTTGACTCTCAAAACTAGCGCGCATGGCATCTAATTCCTCCGAGGTATCAAAGGCATAATACGCCTTTCCATCTGCTAATAATTGATCTGCATAGGCCTTGTAGAGGTCTTTGCGCTCGCTTTGGCGATAAGGTTCATGGGGTCCACCCACGCCTACTCCCTCGTCAGGACTAATGCCTAACCACGCTAAGCTATCTAAAATGTATTGTTCTGCACCTGGCACAAAGCGCGCCTGATCCGTATCCTCAATGCGTAAAAGGAATTTTCCGCCCATTTTTCGAGCGAAAAGGTAATTATATAAAGCGGTTCTCACCCCTCCTATATGGAGAGCTCCCGTAGGGCTGGGTGCAAAACGAACACGTACTGAATCAGTCATATTATTATTTATAGGCAATACACGAAATCTCTACACGCACATCCTTAGGAAGGCGAGCAACCTCCACGGTTTCCCGAGCTGGAGGATTTACGGAAAAATAACGGCCATATACCTCATTTATTTGGGCAAAATGGTTCATATCCTTCACAAAAATGGAACACTTCACGACCTGGTTAAATTCATAACCTGCCGCCGTCAAAATATGTTGCAAATTCAACATCACTTGATTCGTCTCCTCTTCAATCGTTCCACCCGCCTCAAAAACGGATAAAGCAATCTGTCCAGACACGTAAAGTGTGTTATTCACCTCAACCGCTTGGGAATAAGGCCCAATCGGAGCGGGCGCATCAGGCGATAAAATTATTTTTTTTGTCATACCTTTGAAAAGAAATGCAAGTTAGAAAATTTGAGCTAATCCTCGAAGATTAAATCGTATGTTGAAACGAATTTATTCCAATAAAGGAGTCTTTTTTATGTTGCTCTCCTCCCTTTGCTTCGCTATCATGTCCGCGATCGCAAAAGAGATGAGCCACACCTTCAGCTCCATTCAACTCGTTTTCTTCCGAAGTGCCGTCGGCCTCCCCTTTTTATTGACCAGCCTTTACCGCAGACCCGCCATCCAAACCGGCGGAAAACTCTATTTCATCATCCTCCGCGGCCTTTTAGGCGCTTTCACACTCTATTGCCTTTTCTACACCCTCGAACATTTGGGTTTATCCTTAACAAATACCTATGGTCAGGCTTTTCCGCTCTTTATTGCGGTCTTTAGCTTCTTTTTATTGCCAAATGAAGGCCTAAGCAGCAAACAGG
>JBMSJH010000044.1:0-12020 GCA_049418705.1 Aquirufa sp. | reverse complement strand
CATCTTTTCTTTGAACATCTTCAAAAATTGAACAGCGTCCAAAGCCTCTTCCCCACGGTATTTACGAATTTCATTTACCGCCGACTTCATAAAGTTGGTCGTCGATACACCCGGAATTTCTACTGGGTATTGAAAAGCAAGGAATAAACCCTCTGCAGCACGTTCTTCAGGAGCTAGATCTAATAAATCCTTACCCAAAAAGTCAACTGAGCCTCCAGTCACCTCATAATCCTCACGTCCGGCTAAAACAGACGCTAAAGTTGATTTACCTGAACCGTTCGGTCCCATGATCGCGTGAACTTCTCCCGCTTTGATCTCTAAATTAATCCCCTTCAAGATTTCCTTCTCCCCTATTCTTGCTTGTAAATTCTTTATTGAAAGCATGGTATGTGTATTTAATCTGGCTATTTTACTCCAATTGAAACACAAAATTAAGGCCAATGGTTTTGAAAAACTAGACTTTATTTAGATTCACTCTAAATAAATGATTTTTTTAGGGAATTTTTTCTTATTTTTGTGTCGGAAATTCATCAAAATAGAGCCAACATGATCACGATAACAGATTTAGCAGCCAATAGAATTAAAGAATTGCGTTCTAAAGAAGGTTTAACGGAGGAATTTAATATCCGCGTGGCTGTAGAAGGTGGCGGTTGCTCTGGTTTGATGTATAATTTGGATTTCGCAGCAGAGCCTCAAGCTAACGATATGATTTTCGAAGATAAAGGGGTGAAAGTAATGGTGGACAAAAAGTCCATTCTTTACCTTGCAGGCACTGAATTAGACTTTTCTGATGGTCTAAATGGCAAAGGTTTCCAATTTAAAAACCCGAATGCCAGTCGTACCTGCGGTTGCGGGGAAAGTTTCTCTATCTAATTAATAGTTGCTTTCCGTCTAGAATATACGGTTTCATCAATTGATACACCTCATAGATGGGTAGACCCATCACCGTATAGAATGATCCTTGAATGGATTTAATCCCCACCATTCCTAGGTAGTCTTGGACACCATAAGAACCGGCTTTGTCCATACAAGAACCCTCTCTGACATAAAAATCAATTTCCCATTCTTCGAAAGTTCTGAATTTAACTAGAGCTGAATCCGCTTTCGTAAATAAGCCTTGCGGAGTATGAAGAGCTATTCCAGTCACAACCTCGTGTGTTTTACCAGATAGTTTTTGTAGCATTTGTATGGCTTCAGATTTATCTGATGGCTTATTTAATATCTCATTTTCAAGAATTACCACCGTATCCGCCGCTAGAACCAAAGTCGATGGAGAAATTCGAGCCAGTTCACTCGCTTTTCTTTCTGCCAAATGCACAGGCACCTCTTGTGGTTTCATGGCCACATCGAACGACTCATCCACATCACTTGGTAACACGGAAAAATCAAAACCCGCATTTCGAAGAATCTCTTTTCTACGAGTGGAATTAGACTCTAGGACAAAATGGTATTGAAGGGATAAGAAATTCTGCATGTTCAAAAATAGGTCAAAAATTAAAATTTTCAGGATTTAACAATAATTTAATTTTAATTCACTTGCATTTAATGTAATTACATTTAATTTTGCTACATCAAATTTTAGTCATGGGTATTTCCGAGGATTTAAAACAGAGCAATTTCCAGTCTGAGGCACAAAAAGCCATTGTTAACGCGATCTATACAGGAAACTGGATAGTGCAAAAACAACAAGAGCTTTTGAAACCTTTTGGCCTTACCGTACAACAATACAATGTTCTCCGGATTTTAAAAGGACAACAAGGCAACCCGATGACCGTTCTGGCCATTACGGAACGCATGTTAGATAAAATGTCGAACGCATCGCGCTTAGTGGACAAATTACTAGAAAAGAAATTAGTACTTCGCCGGGAATGTCCACAAGATCGTCGAGCAGTTGACATCCTAATTCTCCCGGCTGGATTGGATTTATTAAAAGAAGTAGACCAAGTTCAACAAGATTGGGGAAAACATTTCGATGCTTTAGGCGTTAAGAGACTCGAAGAAATGAACCAACTTTTGGACGAATTTAGAACCGTATTTTCTCACAATTAAACAATAAATTATATGAAATCTGTAAAAGTAGTAATTGCAACGTTGGCTTTAGGCCTAATCACTTTCGCTGGTGTAGCTGCACCGAAAGTAGTGAACGTAAACAAGTCAGCTAGTTCAATCGCTTGGTTAGCTAAGAAAGTAACTGGCGAGCACAATGGTACAGTAGGAATCTCTGCTGGTGCATTAAATGTAAATGGAAACAAATTAATCGGAGGAAACTTCACAATTGATTTGAAAACAATCAAGGCTCTAGATATCACAGATCCAGGTTACAACCAAAAATTCATCGGACACATCACTTCAGGTGATTTCTTTGAAATCGAAAAATTCCCAACAGCTTCTTTCGTTATCACTAAAGTTGCTGGTAACCAAGTAACTGGTAATTTGACAGTAAAAGGAATCACAAAATCAATCACTTTCCCTGCAGAAATCGCTATTAAGGGTGGTAAAGTGACTGCTAAAGCTAACATCACCATCGATCGTACTGACTTCAACATCAAATACGGTTCAAAGAAATTCTTTGATTCAATCGGTGATAAGGCGATTTATGATGATTTCGCTTTAACTGTTTCTTTGGTTTCAGAATAAATTTAAATAGGGGGCTGTAAAATGGCTCAATTTCAAAGTGCAATCTCTAAAACTGCCTAACGACAATGTTTTATGAGATTGCACTTTAAAATTTCCTACTACTTTCCGAACAGTTTCACTCTCTTATTTAAGGGAGATGAGATAGAAACTGATTTTATTTATTTATTTGATAAATTATCTAGGCTTATTCGTAGAAAATATGTCGTAGGCCATTTTCCAGAATAAGCCTTGAAATTTATCATTCACCATTCACCATTCAACGTATGTCTTTAATCGACTCATTATCTTGGCGCTACGCCACAAAAAGAATGACAGGAAACAAAGTTTCCGCAGAAAAAATTGATTCTTTATTAGAAGCAATCCGCCTTTCAGCATCTGGATTTGGTTTACAACCTTACAAAATTTTGGTGATTGAAAATCCAGAATTAAAAGCTAAAATTCAACCGATCGCTTATGGTCAACCACAAGCAGTTGAATCATCTCATTTATTAGTTTTCGCAGCTTGGAATGATATCACTGAAGCTCAAATCGATGCTTTCATCCAATTAGTGGCTGATACTCGTGGTTTATCAGTTGATATGCTAGGTGATTACCGTGGAGCTATTGCTGGATCCTTATTAGGTCGTCCAGTAGAAGCAAAACAAAACTGGGCAGATCGCCAAGCTTATTTAGCTATGGGAACGGCTCTTGCTGCGGCAGGTGAATTAAAAATCGACACAACACCAATGGAAGGATTTATTCCGGCTCAACTAGACGAATTATTAGGTTTAGAAGCGATGGGATTACACTCTGTGTTAATCTTAGCAGTTGGTGAGCGTGATGGAGCGAATGACTTTATGGCTCATGCCGCTAAGGTTCGTTATGCTAAAGAAGATTTAGTGATCAACTTATAATCAGTTCGCTCACAAAAGAAAAGGCTCCGAAATTCGGAGCCTTTTTTAGTTTAGGTCAGTTAAAGAAACAACGGGTTTAAGGTCTAGCTTTCTACCTTCTTCGATCAGCAAATCCCAACCAGAGGCTAATTCGTTTCGAATAACTCCTTCCAGTACTGCCTCGCGCATGGCGATCTTTATCAAACCAATTTCACGACCAGGGCCGATATCAAAAACTTGCATAATAATTTCGCCCGAGAATACGGGTTGAAAATTCCGTAAGGAATCACTCGCCTCTACTTCTTTCAGTTTTTGTTCAACGATATCGAAATTGCGCAGATAACGTTTTACTTTGTCGCCATTTTTAGACGTAATATCTGCCCGACATAAAGTCATTAAGGCCTCAAGTTCTTCGCCTGCTTCGAATAAGAGGCGACGTAAAGCGGAAGCCGTGATTTCTTCCTTAGAAAGGGCGATGGGCCGTAAATGAAGTCGAACAAGCTTTTGGACCAGCTTCATCTTCTCATTTAAAGGCAATTTCAAGCGCTTGAAAATGTTGGGAACCTGGCGGGCACCCATTTCTTCGTGGCCATGAAAAGTCCAGCCTTTGCCTTGGGCGAAACGCTTGGTTTGCGGTTTGGCAATATCATGTAAAATCGCAGCCCAACGCCACCAAAGGTCGTTCGTATTCTCCGAAATATTATCTAATACCTGTAAAGTATGGTAGAAATTGTCTTTATGTCCTTTGCCATCTTCCGTGTCAACTCCCTTTAATTTCATAAACTCTGGGAAGATAATCGGTAGGATTTCGCAAGCATCCAATAAAAGAAAGCCGTAAGACGGTTTCTTGCACAAAATCATTTTGTTCAGCTCGTCCGAAATTCGCTCCATCGAAATGATGGACAAGCGATCTTTCTCTGTTTTTAAAGCTTCAAAAGTCTCTGGATAAATATCGAATCCAAGCTGGGCTGCAAAACGAACCGCGCGCATCATACGCAAAGGATCATCTGAAAAGGTAATTCCTGGAGCAAGCGGGGTGCGAATGATTTTGGCTTTCAAATCACTCAATCCATTAAATGGGTCTAATAATTTCCCCCAATGCGCTTTATTCAATTGCACCGCCATGGCATTGATGGTGAAGTCTCGACGGTTTTGGTCGTCTTCTAAAGACCCTTCTTCTACGACTGGCTTGCGGGAATCCCGGTTATAGGATTCTTTTCTGGCACCCACGAATTCTAAATCCCAGTCATCGACTTTGATCATCGCCGTGCCAAAATTCTTAAAAACCGAAACGGCGTGTTCAGGTAAATCAAATTCTTTAGCAACTTCTAATGCTAAATCAATCCCAGAACCGATACAAACCACATCGATGTCCTTACATTCTCTACCTAAAATTGCATCACGCACATAGCCACCGATGACATAACTATCTACCCCCAAACGATCAGCCGCTAGGCCAATTTTGGAAAATATAGGATCTGCGACTATCTCCTTCCCTGCTATCATCTAACCTCTGATTAATTTATAATCGCCGTGCAAACCTAATTGAACGATTTTACTTGCTTTTTTTGCCGGGCCCTCGCCTGCAGGATTCTTCAATATGCTAGCAACGCCTGAAACTATCGAAGGGGCAATGCCTGCAAAATTCAAAGGTGAAGGCTCTCCTGAAAGATTCGCAGAAGTGGATACGATCCCTCTTTGGTAGCGATAAACCAAACCTTTACAAAACTCATCCTTCAACAAACGAATGGCAATACTGCCATCTGGCCCCAATAACAAAGGGGAAACATTCTTTCCTTTGGGATAAATTACGGTCAGGGGATCCTCTGCAAATTCGACCAGATCCCAAGCAATATCCGGCACCTGCTCTACATACTCACTTAATTGCTCGATTTTCGAAATCAACAAAATCAATCCCTTGTTCGCAGGCCTATTTTTGAGTTCGAGAATCTTTTCAATGGCTTCTTCATTCCGGGCATCACATCCTAAACCCCAAATGGTGTCACTGGGATATAATAATACGCCTCCAGCTTTTAAAGTTTGAATCGCTTCGTGGTATATATTTTGCATAATTGACACAAAGGTAAGATTAATTTATTCATTTCTGAGCAGGATAGACAAGGTTTAGAGTGAATTTAGCTACCTTTGCAGATTGACAAATCAGACCCTTTTCATGTCGAGCATACAACAACAATTACAAGAGCAATTAGCTAAAGGCCTACACGAATTATTCAGCATTGAAGTAACTGAAATCGTTTTACAAGAGACGAAAAAGGAGTTCGAAGGTGCGTATACCCTAGTTGTTTTCCCTTACACAAAACAAGCAGGCAAAGCTCCCGTAGCCATTGCGACAGATTTAGGGAACTATTTGTTAGCGAATTGTTCCATCGTTAAAGCCTTCCAAGTGGTTCAAGGTTTCTTGAACATTTCAATTCATGATTCGGCTTGGTTACGCGTTTTAGCAGAGGTAGCTTCAGATAAAAATCCATTCCAATTAGCTCCTAAAGGGGAAAAAGTATTGATTGAATACTCGTCTCCCAACACCAATAAACCCTTACACTTAGGTCATTTACGCAATAACTTTCTTGGATTCTCCGTGGCACAGATTCTTGCTGCAGGGGGATACGAAGTGGTTAAAACGAATTTAGTGAACGACCGAGGAATTCATATTTGCAAGTCCATGTTAGCCTACCAGCTTTTTGGCAATCAAGAAACACCAGAAACTGCGGGCATCAAAGGAGATCATTTAGTAGGTAAATATTACGTGGCTTTCGATGTGGAATACAAGAAGGAAATCAAAGAATTGATGGCCACAGGTTTAGATGAGGAGCAAGCGAAAAAGCAGGCCCCTATCCTATTGCAAGCGCAAGAAATGCTCTTAAAATGGGAACAAGGCGATGCAGAGGTGATGAATTTGTGGAATACGATGAACTCTTGGGTTTTTGCGGGTTTTGAGAAATCCTATCAAACGATGGGTGTTTCCTTCGATAAAATTTACCGGGAATCGAATACCTATTTATTAGGTAAACAATTAGTGGATGAAGGATTAGCTTCAGGTGTATTTTTCCAAAAGCCCGATGGATCTGTTTGGATCAATTTAGAAGCCGAAGGTTTAGATGAGAAACTCGTGTTACGTAAGGATGGAACTTCTGTTTACATCACGCAAGACATGGGAACCGCGCAGTTAAAATACGAGGATTTCAAAACGAATCAATCGGTTTATGTGGTGGGAAATGAGCAAGACTATCATTTTGAGGTGTTATTCCATATCCTTAAGAAATTAAACAAACCATTTTCTCAGGGTAACTTCCACCTTTCCTATGGCATGGTGGATCTTCCAAGTGGTAAGATGAAATCACGTGAAGGAACTGTTGTGGATGCGGATGATTTGATGGCTGAGATGATCCAAACGGCGAAAGATCGCACCTTGGAATTAGGCAAAATCGATGGTTTTACGGAAGCTGAATCGAATGAACTATTTCATAACTTAGGTTTAGGTGCGTTGAAATACTTCCTTTTGAAAGTCGAACCTAAGAAACGCATGTTATTTAACCCGGAGGAATCGATTGATTTCCAAGGAAATACGGGACCTTTCATCCAATATACGCACGCTAGAATTTGTTCGATCCTGCGCAAAGGCGGAGACATTAAACCAGTCGTTACCGATTCAGAATTGGCGAATTCGGAACAAGAATTAATTTATTTATTAGGAGAATACAAGGCAACCATCGCCCAGGCTGCAGCTAATTTTGCTCCTTCTGTTATTGCGAATTTTGCCTATGATTTAGCGAAAACATTCAATAAGTTTTACAATGAAATAACTATCCTATCAGAGGAAAATGAGGTGAAGCGAAACATTCGACTTACCTTAGCAGAGCTGACAGGAAAAACAATTCAGCATGCTACCTCGTTATTAGGTATAGTTTCACCTAATCGAATGTAATTTGAAACGTAAATACCTTTACCTCACCATTTTAATACTTATCATTATGATAGCAAGTTTTATGAAAATCGGATCGTTATTAACGGCTTTGGCCCTACCATTCACACAGAAAACCGTCTTAAATAGACCAGAAAAAATGGAAATTACTGCAGCAGCGAACTTTCACTCCTTCAAAATGAAAGGTATCGATGGAAAAGAGATTGATTTCTCTCAATTCAAAGGCAAGAAAGTGATCGTATTGAACACAGCTTCTAAATGTGGTTATACTCCACAATACGCAGACTGGGAAAAATTCCACAAAGCGAACAAAGACATCATTATTTTAGGTTTCCCAGCAAATGAATTTGGTGGACAGGAGCCTGGCACGAATGATGAAATTGCTTCATTCTGCTCATTGAATTACGGTGTTTCTTTCCAAATGATGGAAAAAGTCGTGGTTAAGGGCTCTGGAAAATGTGATTTATACCAATGGCTTTCAGACAAATCAAAGAATGGTTGGAATGAAAAAGAGCCTAGCTGGAACTTCTGCAAATATGTCATCAACGAGAAAGGTGAATTGCAAAATTTCTTTGCTTCTGGCATCAAGCCAAACAGTCCTGAATTTTTAGCAGCCATTGGAAAATAAGAATGAATAGATGGGTAGATGCGGCAAGACCAAGAACCTTACCGTTAGCAGTTGGAAGTATTTTATTAGGTAATTTCTTAGCCTATGCGCAAGGAAAATTTGATCTAACGATTGCCCTATTAGCTACAGTAACCACCCTTCTATTACAAATACTATCCAATTTTGCGAATGATTTAGGCGACTTCTCGAATGGAGTTGATAATGCAGATCGCAAAGTAGCTTTAAGAGCTGTACAAACAGGAAAAATTAGTCAAGAAGAGATGAAGGCTGCTGTTATTTTAATGGCGGCCTTTGCTTTTTTGTCTGGTCTGGTTCTTCTTTATCTTGGCCTAAAAGATGCTCCCCTGGAGGTTTGGGGTACTTTTTTAGGCTTAGGAGTTGCTTCCATAGCAGCAGCCATTGCCTATACCGTGGGTAAGCGACCATATGGTTACATGGGATTAGGCGACTTATCCGTTTTCTTGTTTTTCGGTTTAATTGGAACGGCAGGTACCTATTATCTTCAAACATTTAGTTTAAATCTAGCCCTATTTCTACCTGCATCAGGTTGTGGATTTCTATCGGTAGCCGTATTAAACCTGAATAATCTACGGGATATCGAAAATGATATCAAGACGGGGAAAAACTCGATACCGGTTAGAATTGGCAAAACCTTCGGGTTTTACTACCAGAAATTCTTGTACCTAGCCGCCATTACCTGCTTTTATGCCTATCCATTTGTGGCAGGCATCAAGGTTTCAGGTTACCAACAACTATTAATCGTCGGTATTTATCCCATCATTCAACTATTTCGTGAATTACATTCGGGAATGAGTGCTGCTCAAATTGATCCTTATTTGAAAAAAACGGCCTTGAGGACCTTGTTTTTGATCCTTGTTTTTGGGGCAATTCAAATTTTAACAAGCCAGTAATTTCGCTTATTTTTACAAAAAATAAGATTCTATGAAATTACGTAGTGGCATTCTAACTCTCGCTTTTATTGGCTTTAGCTTATCTCTTTCAGCCCAAACAACTGAAATTAGTTTTTTAGAGCTAGGTTTAAACCAAAATAAAACCGGGAATTACGCTGACGCATTACGCAATTTCACTTTAGAAATCGAAAAAACGGCCGCAAATCCCAATCCCATTGCCTTTTACAACCGTGGTTTCGCTAAATACAACTTAAAGGATTTTCAAGGGGCTATTTTGGACTTCAACAAAGCACTTGAATTAAAACCTAACTACTTTGAGGCATTCATTGCCCGTGGCCAAAGCTTTAGCAAACAAGATAACCATCCCCTTGCTATTCAAGATTATAATGAAGCTATTCGCCTCAATCCATTAGAGGGGACCGCCTATTTCAGCCGTGGTCTGTCGAAAAATAAATTAGAAAACTTCCGAGCTGCCATCAGCGATTTTAATAAATCCTTAGAATTAGTTCCAGATTATGCGCCTACATTAGCCGCTAGAGCAGATAGCAAAGCTAAATTAGGCGATTTTGTAGGCAGCATTGAAGATTATAATAAGGCCATCGAAATCTCGCCCAAGCGCACGAACTACCTATCTGGTCGTGCTTTTGCCAAAATGAAAATAGCTGATTTCAAAGGAGCGTTGGCTGATTTCAGCGAAGTCATCAAATTAAATCCTGATAGAGCTGAAGAATGGTATTATTCCGGCTTATGCAAAGCTCAACTGGAAAACTACAGAGGGGAAAACGGGGAAAAAGGTGCCTTAGAAGACTTCAATAAAGCCTTAGAGTTAGATCCAGAAATGATCGAAGCGATGTATGGCCGAGGTTTTGTTAAGTCCAAATTAGGGGACCTAAGAGGTGCTATGGAGGACTTTACCCGTGCTATCGATTTTGGCAATAATGAAAATGCTAAAATACTTTACACGGCAAAACTGGGCAAAATTCAATTAGACGAATTGCGCAATGGGCTAGTCGATCGCACAAAAATGAGTGATATGAGTGCTAGCCGAGCAGAGGTATTCTTTCACCGTGGGTTAGCGAAATCTAAATCAGGGGATCCTAAAAGTGCCATTGATGATTATAACCGCGCTATTTCACTTCAGCCCACCTATGCAGACGCCTATTTCCAACGAGGTATTGCTAAATCAAATCTAGGAGATCAAAGAAATGCCATTCAAGACTGCAACAATGCGATCGACTTAAATGGAAAATACGCAGAAGCCTATTTCATCCGTGGAATCATTAAACTTGCCTTGAATGATAACACAGGCTGCCTGGACTTAAGTAAATCAGGTGAATTAGGCTATACTGCGGCTTATACGGTTATTCGCGACTTCTGTAATTAATCGAAGCGTAAGTGTTTCACCGATTCTCCTGAATTCGCCAATTCCTCTAGGGAATCAATTCCTATCTGCAGGTGTTTTTGAACATAGTTTTCGGTGACTCTTTTATCACTCGCATCCGTTTTTACCCCATCAGGTGTCATTGGATTATCAGAGACTAACAATAGGGCTCCGTGTGGTATTTTATTTTTAAAACCCACTGTAAATATAGTGGCGGTTTCCATATCAATTCCCATCGCTCGAATATCCGATAAATAGGTTTTAAATACCTCATCGTGCTCCCAAACACGGCGATTTGTGGTGTAGATTAATCCAGTCCAATAATCTAATTCATGCTTCTTTATCATCGAAGAAACTGCCCGTTGCAAACGGAAAGAGGGTAACGCTGGCACTTCTTTGGGCATATACTCATCTGATGTACCCTCGCCTCGAACAGCTGCGATAGGTAAAATCAAATCTCCTAGCGCTAAATTCTTCTTCAAACCACCGCATTTTCCTAAAAACAAAACCGCTTTAGGCATAATAGCAGATAAAATATCCATCACCGTGGCTGCCATGGGTGAACCCATGCCAAAATTAATAATCGTAATGTTATGTGCCGTTGCTGTCTGCATAGGACGATCATGTCCCTTTATTTCCACCCCGAATTTCTCAGCAAACATATCCACATAATTCTTGAAATTAGTCAACAAAATATACTGCCCAAATGCATCTGCATTCGTGCCTGTGTAGCGTGGTAACCAATTCTGTACAATTTCCTCTTTCGTTTTCATATTTATACGCGTATGTGTGATGAATTAATTAAGCAAAAAGATTAATTTAGAAGTTAGATTGATAAAGATGACAACATCTCCCGAATTAAACTTAGTCTTCCCTCCTTTTGCTCACAAAGTAAAGAAAAATGAGGGGAAACTGTATATTTTCGAAGAGATCTCGAAAAAATATCGATTACTTACACCTGAAGAATGGGTCAGACAACATTGCATTCAGTATTTAGTGAATAACATGAACTACCCTGCCTCCCTAATTCAAGTTGAAGGCGGCATGAAGGTGGATAAATTAAACAGACGAACGGATATCCGAATTTACAATTCCAGAGGAGACGTTTTTATGTTAATTGAGTGCAAAGCCCCACAAGTACAAATAAACTTAGAGACCTTGCAACAAATTGCACAATACCAAAAAATTCAACAAGCAGAATACCTCGTCATAACCAACGGATTACATTACCATATTTTCAACAAATCATCTGAAATCATCACCGATTTCCCTTCCTACTCATGAAAAAGCTATTCTTTTTAACACTTACTTTACTAAGCTTATCAGCTGCAGCACAGAAAAAACCAGCACTTGTGGTAGGTATTGTGGTAGACCAAATGCGCTACGAGTATCTCTACAAATATTTCGATCGCTATTCAGATAAAGGTTTTAAAAGATTGATGAGAGAAGGCATTAATTGTACGGATAATCACTATAATTATGCTCCTACGGTGACTGCAGCTGGACATGCCAGCATTTATACGGGGTCAGTTCCTGCGATACATGGGATTGTGGAGAATGATTGGATTGATGTAGCCTCCGGTAAGAAAGTGTATTGTGTAGATGATTCGACAGTGCAAACCATCGGAAGTAAAAGTAAGGCGGGAAAAAT
>JBMSJH010000043.1:0-12068 GCA_049418705.1 Aquirufa sp. | reverse complement strand
TTGTGATTTAAGGCATGGAGGATAAGCAGGCCCTGATTAGTACATTGGACTCTTTGAAGCTTTTTGGCATCATTATGGCGCTAGATGGCACTATTTCGCATGCCAATGCCTACACACATCAATTACTTGGTTATAAACCGGGGGAATTAAATGGGAAAGACTTCTTTACGACCCTAGTTCCAGACGGTGAAAGTGAAATACGTCGTAATTCATTCGATAAGGCCATTCAGACAGGTGGTTTGTTCGAGGAAAGGGAACGTAATTACAAGACAAAATCGGGGGCGATTAAATGGATCGAGGTTGCCTCTACGGTTGTGAGCGATAACTTCCTAACCATTATTGGGGAGGATGTAAGTGAGAAGAAGAAGGTTTCGGAAGCCCTAACTCGCTCCAATGCCCAATTACAAGACTTAATTAACAATACCACCGACCTCATTCAAATCACCGGGGTGACGGGGCGTTTCCTTTTCGTGAACCGCGCCTGGTTAGAAACCATGGGCTATACAGAGGAAGAGGCGAAGGATTTGAAAATACAGGATGTCCTACATCCCGAGTTTGCGCACCTGACACAAGCCCAATTTGATCAATTAGCCAAGGGAGAAGATATACCTGAATTTACGGCGGTATTTAGGCGTAAAGATGGTCGTCGCTTGTATGTCTCAGGTTCGGCGACATGTCGATTCGAACGGGGTACCCCTACAGCTTACCGTTGTATTTTACATAACTCTACGGCGAAAGTGCGGGCAGAGCGGGCGAATAAATTGTTCTCGTCCATCTCGCAGGTGGCGATTAATTCCTCTAACCTGGATGATTTGTTTGTGAACATTCACAAGCAATTAGGGGAGGTGATTGATGTGAAGAACTTCTTTATCGCGCAATACGATCCAGGTAAGAGCTATATCTATTTCCCTTATTACATAGACGAATACTTCAATTCTCGCGTGCATTTTACGAAGCGCCGTTTAGGAAATGGTTTGACGGAATATGCCTTGATGGAGAATAAGCCGCTCATTTTGCATGATGATGACATTCATCAACTGGCAGCTGAGAAGAAGATTTACCTGTATGGTGTGGTCCCCAAAGTAATGCTTTGCGTTCCCCTCCGCATCGGTGATCGGGTGACGGGGATTATCGGGGTGAAATCCTATGAGCGGGCAAACAAATACGAGAACCGAGATTTGGAGTTATTAGACTTTATTTCGGGGCAAGTGGCGATTGCGATTTCGAGGAAGCAGGCGGAAGAGGCTTTGGCAAGAGAAACAGCCCGATTAAATTCCATCTTCGAGAGTTCGTCCCACTTGATGTGGTCCGTCAATAAGCGTTTGCTATTACAGAGTTTCAACCATGACTATGCAGAACTCTTAGAACAGGAGATAGGGATCAAGCCGCAACTGAATTTCAGTTCAGAGACGATGGGCTTCAAGATGATGGCGCCAGAGGAGCGGAAAGTGATGGAGGAACGCTATAAATTGGCTTTCCGGGGGAATAAGCAACACTTTGAGTTGTGCTTACAGAAGAAGGATGGAACGGATCGTTGGTTAGAGATCTACTTGAACCCTATTTTGACGCAGGATACCATCTCGGAGGTCTCTGGTATCGCTAGGGACATTACGGAATTGAAGAAGTACCAAAGCGAACTAGTGGAAGCGCGTGAACAAGCGGAGCATTCCTTGAAGGTAAAGGAACAGTTTTTAGCGAACATGTCTCACGAGATTCGTACACCGATGAACGGAGTGATCGGGATGGTCGATCTATTGTGCGATACGCCGCTAGATGAGGATCAGCGCGATTATTTACAGACGATTCGGAAGTCCTCGGAAACGCTATTACATATTCTGAATGATATTTTGGATTTGGCCAAAATCGAAGCAGGCAAAATGGTCCTTCATCCGACCGATATTGTGCTAGAAGAGGTATTTGATCGTCTAATGGCCTTATTTACGCCATTAGCACATCAAAAAGGGAATAAAGTTTCATATAAACTGGACGATAGTGTACCAGCCTTCGTGAAGGCGGATGAGACGCGATTATTGCAGATACTTTCGAATTTAACGTCGAATGCCTTGAAGTTTACCGAGAATGGATCTGTAGCGATTTCAGTTAAGGCGCTCACGGTTTCAGCAGAGATGACAGAACTAGAGGTTCGTGTAAAAGATACAGGTATCGGTATTAGTCCTGAAAATCTGCAAAAACTATTCAATGCCTTCCAGCAAGTGGATAATTCTACCTCGAAAAATTACGGAGGTACGGGATTAGGCTTAGCTATTTCCCGTGAGTTTTGTAAGATGATGGACGGAGAAATCGGTGTGGAGTCGGAGGAAGGAAAGGGGAGTACGTTTTGGTTTACGATCAAGCTGGCTATCGGGGATTCCTCACTAGCAGCGAAAACGAAGAACATCTCGGATGTATCGATTGCCGGAAGTCTGCAGTCAGTTCATGCCCGCGTTCTTTTAGTGGATGATAATGCCACGAATCGAAAAGTAGCCAGCCAAATATTAATGAAGGCTGGTTGTGACGTTGAGATGGCCTCCAGTGGACAGGAAGCTATTTCGGTTCTTCAAAGCGACGCGAATTTTGATTTAGTCCTGATGGACATCCAAATGCCTGAGATGGATGGTATGGAGACAACACGCCGCTTGAAGGCTTTGGATCTCGTGGGTTTGCCGCCTATCGTGGCGATGACGGCCTATGCGATGAAGGAAGATCGAGAACGTTTCCTCGCTGCAGGAATGGATGATTATTTAGCCAAACCGATTAGGGCACAGCAATTAATTCAGACGGTTTCTCGCTGGGTAGCTGATGGCCATGGAGTTGTGGAAGAGACTAAGGTTGCGACGGAATTCGTGGTGGACGAGGAGGTTTTAGCTTCGCTTTCGGATGCGGTGGGCGGAGATCCTGCCTTCGTGCAAAGCATGTTAGAAGAGTTTATTGTGGAGGCCAAAGATCAGATAGCTTCGGCTATTTCTTTTCACGCGGCTGGAAGCTGCAAAGGCGTTCAGTCGGAGCTGCATACCTTAAAAGGGAATTCAGGCACCTTA
Source organism: Aquirufa sp. (assembly GCA_049418705.1). Lineage (GTDB taxonomy): Bacteria > Bacteroidota > Bacteroidia > Cytophagales > Spirosomataceae > Aquirufa. The sequence continues at coordinate 9,030 of JBMSJH010000043.1, read as the reverse complement.
GGTGCGGCTCAAGTGCATTCAATTTGTGAAAAGATCGAGTTGAAGGCCAAAGTATGTGACTTCGAACATTTCCCCTCAGAAATCGTGGATTTACAAATTGCGTTGAAGAATTTCGAAGACGCGATTAAAGCCAAATTCGCCTAATGTGCGCCATTATGGCGTATTTTTCTTCTTTACTAAGCGTCTTTTAATGTCATTTTTTCCGAATTATTCGATTGGATATTCATTTGCTAAGTAGTGTGAAAACCTAGCCGATATGAATCCAAATAATTACACATCACAAGCTGGATTGGTTATCCAAAACGCGATGGAAATCGCGAGCACGAATGGCCAGCAAGCCATTGAAACGGGGCATCTATTGCAAGCCATCTTGCAAGACGACACCCAAACATCTGCTTTTCTCTTAAAGAAGAATAACGTGTCTGTTCAGCAGATTCAGGAGAAATTACAAACCATTCTTTCTTCTTATCCGAAAGTATCGGGCGCTCAGCCCTATGCGAGCAATGCGTTGCAACAGGTAGTAGCGAAAGCGGAGGCTTTGAAATCAGAATTTGGTGATTCCTATGTGAGTGTAGAGCTACTTTTTCTCGCTCTCATCGAATCCAAAGATGCCATCGGAGACTTGTTAAAATCTTTAGGCATTACGAGTGCAAATTTTAAGAAATCCATCATAGAACTTAGAGGAAATAGAAAAGTGAACGATCCACATGCAGAAAGTACTTACCAGTCTTTGGAAAAATACGGTAAGAATTTGAATGAATTAGCGAAGGCCGGGAAAATAGATCCGGTGATTGGACGTGACGAAGAGATTCGCCGGGTCTTACAGATTTTATCCCGTCGTACGAAGAATAACCCCATTCTTTTAGGAGAACCAGGGGTAGGTAAAACCGCCATCGTAGAAGGATTAGCCCAACGTATCGTTTCAGGCGACGTGCCCGAAAACTTGAAATCCAAGATCGTGATGTCGCTCGACATGGGTCTATTGGTTGCGGGAGCAAAGTACAAAGGGGAATTTGAGGAGCGTTTAAAAGCGGTCATCAAAGAAGTGACGGATTCCGACGGAGAAATCGTCTTATTTATCGATGAGATCCATACCTTAATCGGTGCTGGAGGCGGAGGCGAGGGAGCAATGGATGCGGCAAACTTATTGAAACCTGCTTTAGCGCGTGGAGAACTGCACGCGATCGGTGCTACGACTTTAAAAGAGTACCAAAAGTACATCGAGAAAGACAAAGCCCTAGAGCGCCGTTTCCAATCCGTTTTAGTGGAAGAACCAGATGTGGCTGATGCCATTTCGATCCTGCGTGGTATCAAGGACAAATACGAATTACACCACGGGGTGCGTATCCAAGATGACGCGGTCATTGCGGCTGTCGAATTATCGAACCGCTATATTTCGGATCGTTTTTTGCCCGATAAAGCCATCGATTTGATGGATGAAGCGGCCGCCAAAATGCGTTTGGAAATCGATTCCGTTCCAGAAGAAATCGATGATATTCAGCGCAAAATTATGCAGCTAGAGATCGAGCGCGAAGCAATTCGCCGCGAGAATAATAAGGAGAAGGAAACGATATTAACCCGCGATTTAGCGGATTTGTCCGAGAAAAGAGATGAGTTGAAGGCCAAATGGCAATCGGAAAAATCCGTTCTCGATGCCGTACGTGCCGAAAAAGAAACCATCGATCGACTTAAGTTAGAAGCCGAACAAGCGGAACGTCAAGGCGATTACGGCAAAGTAGCCGAGATTCGGTACGGTCGTTTAGTGGAGTCTGAACAGAAATTAAAAGATATGCAGTCGCAACCTGCCGGCGAAAATTCCATGTTGCAAGAAGAAGTGACAGCAGAAAATGTGGCAGAAGTAGTCGCAAAATGGACCGGAATTCCAGTGAGCCGAATGTTGCAGACCGAAGTGGAGAAGCTATTGCATTTAGAAGACGAATTGCACAAACGCGTGGCTGGTCAAGACCAAGCTATCGAGATGGTTTCTGATGCAGTTCGCCGTTCGAGAGCGGGATTGCAAGATCCAAAACGCCCAATCGGTTCGTTTATCTTCTTGGGAACTACGGGGGTAGGTAAGACGGAATTAGCCAAAACGTTGGCCTCCTACCTATTCAACGACGAAAACGCTATGGTTCGCATCGATATGTCCGAATACCAAGAACGCCATGCCGTAAGTCGCTTAGTAGGAGCGCCTCCGGGATACGTGGGCTACGATGAGGGCGGACAATTAACAGAAGCTGTGCGCCGTAAACCTTATTCGGTCGTATTATTAGACGAGATTGAAAAGGCGCATCCGGATGTTTGGAACATCTTATTGCAAGTTTTAGACGAAGGTCGCTTAACGGATAATAAAGGACGCACCGCGAACTTCAAGAACACGATCATCATCATGACCTCGAACATCGGTAGTCACTTAATTCAAGAGAAAATGGCGCAGATGGAAGGCTGGAACAATGCGTTGATCTTAGAAGAAACGAAAGAAGAGGTGATGACTCTTTTGAAACAAGTCGTTCGTCCTGAATTCTTAAACCGCGTAGATGAAGTGGTTTTATTCGAACCATTAACCTTAGAACATGCGCGTAAGATTTTAGCGATTCAGTTTAAGGAAGTACAAAAACGTTTAGCTGACCAACACATTACCTTAGAAGCAACAGAAGATGCTTTGAATAAATTAGCGGCGGACGGTTATGACCCGAATTACGGTGGTCGTCCGATGAAACGTGTGCTTCAGAAAGCTGTGCTCAACGAATTGTCTAAAGCCATTTTATCCGGCAAAATCGTAAAAGATTCGGCGGTGATGATGGAGTTAGGTGCGGATGGGGAGTTGACTTTTGAAAACGTGATTGTCGAAGTTTAAAGCATAAAGCACAAAGAATAAAGTATAGAGAATGGATCGCCTAAGGCGATGGATTCAGAAATAAATATTTCATAAATGTAAAAAAGGGCTCGATTTTCGAGCCCTTTTTATTCCGCCTTTATTATTTATTCTTTGTGCTTTATATTCTATTCTGAATACATACCATCCTCACAAACCGATAAATAGCCTGTGTTCCCACACTCGTACTGCGGGAATCCGTTGTAGCTGGGAAAGGTCCTCCGTGGACCATAGCGCCAGAAACTTCTACTCCAGTAGGGAAGCCGTTGAAAAGCAAGCGACCTACTTTTTGCAAAAGTGCGTCGACTAGTCCTTCAGAAATTTCCGCTTTAGTTCCGTGAATAGTTCCAGTTAATTGACCGTCGAGTGATTCGATGAAGGAAATCATTTCTGCTTCATCTTCCACTAAAATGGCTACTGTGCAGGGTCCGAAAACTTCCTCTAAAACTACTCGATTAATAGTCGCAGCTTCAGCCACAAATAGGGCAGGGGAAGGTAAATCACGCGAAGTTAATTTTTTCGATTGTTGCGCCAGATTTGAAACGCCTGCTGCATAAGCATCAGCAATTCCTGGGGTTAAAAATGTGCCTAAAGGTAATTTATCTAATTCCTCAGCTAATAAATCCAAGAAACCGGCATCATTTTTCTGAAGAATTAATAAGCCTGGATTCGTGCAAAATTGTCCTACACCTAGGCAAACCGAACCAGCTAATCCGGCAGCGAGGGCCGCAGGGTTTTCGGCGATTTTATCGGATAAAAGTACTACGGGATTCACGCTTCCCATCTCCGCATAGACTGGAATAGGATGTGGTCTGCGTACTGCAAGGTCAAACAGGGCTTTTCCTCCACGATATGAACCGGTAAATCCGACTGCTTGAATGTCGGGGTGTTGCACTAAATGGGTTCCTACTTCATGAGAGGCTCCGTGGATTAAACTAAATACGCCTGCAGGTAAACCGCAAGAAGCGACCGCTTTAGAAATGGCGCCACCCACGAGATCGCCTGTTTTAGGGTGAGCTGGATGGGCTTTGAATATAACAGGACAGCCTGCCGCAAGCGCAGAAATAGTATCGCCACCGGCCACAGAAAAGGCAAGCGGGAAGTTGCTAGCGCCAAAAACAGCGACAGGGCCTAATGGAATTTGGGTTTGAAATAAATCTGGTTTAGGAAGCGGAGCGCGGTCTGGCTGAGCTGGATCGTGGATTTCTTTTTTCCAGGAAGGGTTGGAGATGAAATCGGCAAAAGCCTGAATTTGACCTGTGGTACGACCTCTTTCACCTGTGATGCGCGCTTCCGGGAGATGTGATTCTGCACACGCTGTTTGGATTAATTTATCACCAATTGCAAGAATTTCACGTGAAATGGCTTGAAGAAATTCAGCGCGTTCCGCGTCTGAAATACGACGGTAAATGGGGAATGCGGCTTTGGCAGCGGCTATGGCTGAGTCGATTTCTGCAATCGAAGCGTCTGTGTAATTCATTAGGCAACTGTTTGAATAAGAGTTCCAATAGGTTCAATCGTAATGTGGATGCTGTCCCCAGACTGTAAAGTGAATGGAGGGTCGGGAACGATGCAAGTTCCAGTCATCAAATAAACGCCTGTTGGGAAAGACATTTCGCGGGTTAAATAATCCACTAATTCGGCATGCGAGCGCTTCATTTGAGAGATTTCCGTGTCGCCATGGAATACGCTTTCTCCGTTTCGGAAGATTTCCATAGAGATTACCGTGCTAGGTGCTAAGTGTTTTTCCGTCACTAGAAGGCAGGGGCCGAGGCCGGCAGCGGCATCGTATACTTTGGCCTGAGGCAAATACAAAGGGTTTTCGCCTTCGATATCCCGGGAGCTCATATCGTTCCCGATGCTGTATCCCGCTAATTCGCCATGTTTATTGACGAATAAGGTCAATTCAGGTTCTGGTACATTCCACATCGAATCCTTCCGAATACGCACCTTTCCACCTGGACCCACGGAACGTAAGCGGTTTCCTTTGTAGAAGATTTCTGGGCGAACGGCATCGTAAACTTTATCGTAAAAAGTATCTCCGCCTGATTCTTTGGATTCCTCCATTCTGGCTACTTTGCTGCGCAAATACGTCACGCCAGCTGCCCAAATTTCTTGTGAATCGATTGGGCAAAGGGGATTATCGATTTTGGCCTGTAAACCATTCAACAGATGCATCGAGCAAACCTCGAATAAATTCTTCTGGTTAATAAAGTCATCCCAGTTGCCTGGAACGGAGCAAACGAGGCCCTGTTGATTCTGTAATTGAATCCCAGAGGCAGTTAAATAAATTTTTATACTGTTCATAGCTTGTCTAGAGAGGCATCAATCTCCGCGGCGTGCCGAGATGGATAGGTCAATTCAAAGGTACAAAGGTTATCAATAAGTTGATTTACTATTTGGATGGGGTGTTTCTTGCAGATTTTCATCACCTCATTCATCTGCGCATAGCTAAATTCGATGCTCCGGACGCTCATGGGCTCCTTTTCGTAGATTTCTGCATTCGCCAGCGCATCGATGGCTCCTTCCTTGTAGGCATGAATCAGGCCAGGCACCCCCAGTAAAGTGCCACCAAAATAGCGAACTACCGCCACTAAAACATAGTGGACATTGTGTGATAAAATCGTATTCAAAATGGGTTTTCCTGCACTTCCTGACGGTTCTCCGTCATCATTCGAGCGAGCTTCTTCTTGGGTAAAACCCAGGCGATAAGCATAACAGATATGTCTGGCCTTAGGATGCGCTTCTTTTAGGGAGGCTAAGTGGCTTTTGATTTCTTCCAAATCTTTCACCGGATATGCCCAGCTGATGAATTTACTTCCTTTATCTTTGTAAAGTCCTTCAGCAGGTTTCGCGATAGTGAGATAGGAGTCGGGTATCAATGACATAAGGATAAATTTAAGCTAAGCGATGCATAATAACTATTATTTTCTGCGGATTTTATCGAGCCATTTGCGGCAGATATTGATGTATGCGCGCTTAAAACAGTGTTTTTCGCAGGAGAAGGACGAATTAGTTTTAGGTTTTGAACGCCAAAATGGCGACGATTTCTACATCAAATGTTCTTTGGGCCCCCAGTTCTCTAGCTTACAATTCCCCGAATCTTTTCACCGCGCTGGCCGAAATTCCATCGATCTTTTCTCCGATTTACTCCTGGCCGAAGTCCAGGAAGTGGAGATGTACGAAAATGAACGAGCCTTTGGGATTCATTTCCTTGGTAATTATGTGCTAGTTTTTAAGCTATTTGGTAACCGAGCTAATCTAATATTATACCGCGATGGGGAATATGATTCTCAGTTCCAAAAGCGCCTAAAGAAAGACGATGAGCTAGTATTGTCGGGCATATCTAGATCAATCGATCAGAGTTACGAAGCCTTCCAAGCCGCAGATGGCGACTATTTTCCCCTTTTCCCCACCTTAGGAAAAGAAGGACAAGCTTGGCTGGCAGCTCAAGGTTACGAGAGCCTACATCTCAAAGACCGCTGGGCTTTGCTGCAAAAGATGCTTGAAATACTCGATGAGGGTCATTTTTATGTGGTCAAGACGCCTAAAGGAATTGGATTTACTTTATTTCCCCCTTCAGAGGATTCGCTTTTTGAAACTTCCGATCCCATTGCCGCATTAAACCAGTTTTATGTGCTGCATTATTCGGTAGGGGAGTTTACACGAGAGAAAAGTCAGGTGAAGGATGGTTTAGAACGAAACTTAGCTAAATCCCAATTGTACTTACAAGAACTAGAGAAACAGAAGGTGATCCGGGAAACGAATGTGCCTTTTGAGGAAATTGGTAATATATTAATGGCTTTTCTTCATCTTATTCCGGAAGGGGAGAGCAAGGTGACTTTGGAAGATTTCTACCGAAATCAACCCATTACGATTAAGCTGAATTCTACGTTGAGCCCTGCCGCGAATGCGGAGAATTACTACCGAAAGGCTAAGAATTTCAGTAAAGAATTGGCGCATTGGGAAGAGAATATTGCACGCAAGAAGCAAGAAATTGCTGAAATTATTGAAAAATTAGAAGCCTTAGCCTCTGTAGAAACTCGAAAGGGCTTGAAGCCTTTTTTGGCTTTGGCCACGGATAAAAAATCAGCCGAAGAATTACCCTTTAAGCAGTTTGAGGTAGAAGGATGGGTGATTTGGGTGGGTAAGAATGCGAAAAACAATGATTTGCTAACGCTGAAATATGCGAAGAAACAGGATATCTGGCTGCATGCAAGAGATGTCTCCGGTTCTCACGTGATTGTTAGAAACCCCCAAAATAAAACAGTTCCCGCCTTCGTCATCGAAAAAGCAGCGAGTTTAGCGGCCTATTTTTCCAAAAGACAAACAGAATCCCTTTGCCCTGTGATTGTTACCTCGAAGAAATACGTTCGTAAAACGAAGGATTTACTCCCTGGGATGGTCATCGTGGATCGGGAGGAGGAAGTTGTTTTGGTGAAACCCGAACTTTGGAATTAGTACATTTCCGATAAAAATCTTAATTTAGGCAATTCAAGACCTTAATTAACTTTAAAACTCTATGCAATCAAACGGTTTACAAACACTTGACTACCTCGTATTTCTCTTTTATTTCGTGGTAGTTGCCGGTTACGGCTATTGGATTTACAACAAGAAAAAATCCGAATTATCTGATTCAAATGACTTCTTTTTAGCGGAAGGTTCATTAACCTGGTGGGCGATTGGAGCTTCATTAATTGCCTCTAATATCTCTGCAGAGCAGTTTATTGGTATGTCAGGAAATGGTTTTAGACTGGGTCTAGCCATCGCTACGTACGAATGGATGGCCGCTGCAATGCTATTAATCGTGGCGATTTTCTTCATGCCTATTTATTTGAAGAACAAAATCTTTACGATGCCTCAGTTTTTGTCGCAGCGTTATTCACCTACAGTGAGTTTAATTATGGCCGTTTTCTGGTTATTATTATACGTAGCGGTGAATTTGACATCGATTTTGTACTTAGGAGCTTTGGCAGTAACAACCATTTCCGGAATTGACTTCACGGTATGTATGATCGGAATGTCCGTTTTCGCGGTAATTATTACCTTAGGCGGTATGAAAGTAATCGGTTTTACAGACGTAATTCAAGTATTCTTCTTAATCCTAGGTGGTTTAGCAACGACGTATTTAGCTTTACAAATGGTGTCTGATCACTTCGGTGGCGAAGGTGTGATGAGCGGTTTGAATCATTTGATGACCAAAGCGCCGGAGCATTTCCACATGATCTTAACCAAAGACAATGCGAATTATCCATCTCTTCCAGGCCTAACGGTATTAATTGGGGGTATGTGGATCATCAACTTGAACTACTGGGGATGTAACCAATACATCACACAACGTGCCTTAGGAGCAGATCTTCCAACCGCTCGTAACGGTATCTTGTTCGCGGCCTTCTTAAAAATGTTAATGCCTATCATTGTAGTTTTACCAGGTATCGCGGCGTATTTATTGCACAAGGATGGCATGTTCCAGCAAGAGATGTTGAAAGATGGCGTAATCAATCAAGATAGCGCTTATCCAGTGTTATTGAACTTATTACCTGCTGGTTTGAAAGGTTTATCTTTTGCGGCTTTAACGGCAGCAGTAGTGGCATCTATGGCTGGTAAAGCGAATTCAATCTCTACGATTTTCACTCTAGATATCTACAAAAAATATATCAATAAGGATGCGAATGAGAAGCAATTAGTGAATATCGGTCGTTTTGCTGTGGTAGCTGCAATGGTATTAGCGATTGCGATTGCTCCATTCATGGGTATCGACAAAAAAGGTGGTTTTGAATTCATTCAAGAGTACACAGGTTACGTTTCTCCAGGTATTTTTGCCTTGTTCATTATGGGCTTCTTCTGGAAAAGAACGACTTCGAACGCCGCTTTATTTGCGATGATTGGTGGTTTAGCTTTCTCTATCTTAACTAAATACATCCCTGCTTGGACAGGTGTGAACGATTGCCTATTCTACACGGCGTTCTTAGATGGAGATGTGTATATGATTCCATTTATGGACCGTATGGGTTGGGTATTTATCTTCTGCGTGGTTTCTATGGTGATTATTTCACTAGCTGATCCAGAAAGCAAGAACAATCCGAAAGGTCTTGAGATTGATGCCAAAATGTTCAAATTGGAGCCTTCTTTCATCGCTGGTACAGTGATCGTGG
>JBMSJH010000042.1:0-12112 GCA_049418705.1 Aquirufa sp. | reverse complement strand
TCATCGATTCAGGAATTGAAATTCGATCAGGTTTCCTTCAAACACCAGTCTGCAACGACTGAGGCTTTGAACGGAATCACGTTCTCTGTTAAAGGAGGGGAGACCATTGCTTTTGTAGGACCGTCGGGTGCAGGAAAGTCGACTTTAGTTAAATTATTAGTAGGTCTGTATCGTCCAAAAAAGGGTCAAGTGTATTATAACGGCGAGCCGAGCGATGCCATCGATTTCGATCAATTACGTAAGAAAATCGGTTTCGTGACGCAAGACACGCAATTGTTCTCCGGCTCGATTCGCGAGAACTTGTTGTTCGTGAATCCGAATGCGACCGATGCTCAGTGTATGGCCGTGTTAGAAAAGGCCGCTTGCCAAAGCCTCTTAGCCAGAGCCGACAAAGGTCTTGATTCCTTGATCGGAGAAGGTGGCGTAAAAGTGTCGGGTGGAGAGAAGCAACGTTTAAGTATTGCGCGCGCTTTGTTACGCGATCCGAACTTATTGGTTTTCGATGAGGCGACGTCTGCTTTAGATTCCTTGACGGAAGAAGAAATTTCCGAAACGATTCGTTCTTTATCCGTTGATACGGAGCACCTTACGATCTTGATCGCTCACCGTTTATCGACGGTGATGCATGCGACAAGAATTTATGTGTTAGAGAAAGGACAGATTGTGGAAGAGGGCTCGCACGATGATTTAGTGGCGAGCAAAGGATTGTATTTTGCGATGTGGAGACAGCAGGTAGGAGAAAACAAATAATTAATTTTGCTTTTTCTATAATTGCCAAAGATTCTTTGGCATAATTAACCTGCCTACAAATCCAATTGTGTATATTTGTTGTTTGTAAAAATTTCTTAAACCCTATGTCATTAAATAAGTATTCACGGACATTAACTCAGGAAGTATCTAACCCTGCTGCGAAAGCGATGCTTTACGGTATCGGCTTAACTAGCGAGGATATGAACAAAGCCCAAATCGGTATCGCAAGTACTGGTTACGAAGGGAATACCTGTAATATGCACTTAAATGGACTTTCTGTTCACGTGAAAAAAGGGATCCAAGAGAACGGAATGGTCGGTTTGATCTTCCACACGATCGGGGTTTCTGATGGAATGACGAATGGAAATGACGGGATGAGCTATTCATTGCCATCACGTGATATCATTGCGGATTCCATCGAAAACGTGGTAGGGGCACAATGGTACGATGGCGTAATCGCGGTTGTAGGTTGTGATAAGAATATGCCAGGCGCTATGATGGCGATGGCTCGTTTGAATCGTCCAGGTATGTTAGTGTACGGTGGAACGATTCGCAGCGGATCATACAAAGGAGAAAAATTAGACATCGTTTCGGCGTTCGAAGCTTTGGGAAAAAAATATGCAGGAACCATCTCTGACGAGGATTATGAAGGCGTTATTCGCAATTCGATCCCAGGAGCAGGTGCTTGCGGCGGTATGTACACAGCGAATACGATGGCTTCTTCGATGGAAGCGATGGGCTTAGTACTACCTAATTCATCGACTTATCCAGCGACCCACGAAGGAAAGAAAGAGGAGTGCTTAGCGATAGGCGCGGCGATGAAAGTTTTATTAGAGAAAAACATTTGTACTCGTGACATCATGACGCGCAAAGCATTCGAAAATGCGATGACCGTGGTGATGGCCTTGGGTGGTTCGACAAATGCCGTGTTACACTATTTAGCGATTGCGCACGCGGCTGGAATCGAATTTACGTTAAAAGATATTCAAGCTATTTCGGATCGTACTCCTTTAATTGCGGACTTGAAACCAAGTGGTAAATACTACATGGAAGATGTGTTAGCGATTGGTGGAATGCCGGCGATTTTGAAGTATTTATTAAGAGTGGGCTTGTTACACGGCGATTGCTTAACAGTAACTGGTAAAACAATGGCGGAGAATCTAGCGGAGGCTCCGGACTTGAATTTTGACACACAAAAAATCATTTTCCCTATCACTCAGCCGTTAAAACCGACGGGTCACTTGCAAATTATCTACGGTAATTTAGCTCCAGGTGGTGCTGTGGCGAAGATTACAGGTAAGGAAGGCGAGCGTTTTGAGGGTATTGCCAAAGTATGTGAGCGCGAGGAAGAGGTCATCGAATACATCTCTAAAGGCGAAATCAAACCGGGTCACGTTTTTGTGATCAGAAACGAAGGACCTAAAGGAGGCCCTGGTATGCCAGAAATGTTAAAACCAACTTCGGCGGTAATCGGTGCTGGCTTAGGAAACTCCGTGGCGATGATCACAGATGGTCGTTTCTCAGGAGGAACACACGGATTTGTGGTGGGTCACGTGACTCCAGAAGCACAAGAAGGCGGACCGATTGGTCTAGTAAAAGACGGAGATAAAATCACGATTGATGCGGTGAATAATACCTTAGTATTGCACGTATCGGACGAAGAATTAGCAGAACGCAAGAAGAATTGGAAGCCAATTGAGTCTCCATTTAAGCAAGGCGTTCTACGTAAATATATTAAAAACGTTTCCTCTGCGAGTCAGGGTTGCGTAACGGATTTATAAGAAAATTATTTTTTTATCTATCCAGAAGGCTTAAATTGGGCTTTCTATTGCGTTGAGACAAAATTTTTGAATACACGTTAACCATGGGACAAACCCAAACTCAAACCGAAGCAGCTAATCAAGCCGATAAAAAGAAATTTTTGTCAGGCGCCCAAGCTATCATGCAATCATTGGTAGAGCAGGGGGTGGATACAATTTTTGGCTATCCTGGTGGTGCGATTATGCCCACGTATGATGCGCTATACGATTACCAAGATCGTCTAAAACACATCTTAGTTCGCCACGAACAAGGAGCTGGTCATGCGGCTCAGGGTTATGCTCGCATGCTGAATAAGGCAGGTGTTTGCATGGTAACCTCTGGTCCTGGTGCGACGAACTTGATTACGCCTATCGCGGATGCGATGCTTGATTCAACCCCTTTAGTGTGTATTGTAGGTCAAGTAAAAGGAAATCTTCTAGGTACTGACGCCTTTCAAGAATGTGATCTAATCGGTATTTCTATGCCGGTGACGAAATGGAATTACCAAGTATTAGATGCGAATGAGATCCCAGAGATCATGGCGAAAGCCTTCTACATTGCTGAAACTGGTCGTCCTGGTCCCGTATTAATTGATATTACACGTACAGCTCAAACAGATTTGATGACTGTGCCTTTTGAATACAAGCCTTGTACCTCGATTATTTCTTACAAACCACGCGTGGAGCCGAAGGCAGAACATGTGGAGGCCGCAGCCAAATTAATTAACGGAGCAAAACGCCCATATATCTTAGCTGGACATGGCATTATCATATCGGGCGCGGAGAAAGAATTAAACGATTTCGTAGACAAGACGGGTATTCCAGTAGCAACCACTTTATTAGGAATGTCCTCGATGGATGCAGATCATCCTTCTTATGTAGGTTGGCCGGGCATGCACGGAAATTATGGTGCGAACGTATTGACTAACTCGTGCGACGTTTTGATCGCGATCGGGATGCGTTTCGATGACCGTATTACGGGTGATTTAAGCACCTACGCGAAACAAGCGAAAGTGGTTCACATCGAGATTGATCCAAGTGAGATAGATAAAAACGTGAAAGCAGACGCACCGGTGGTGGGTGATGCGAAGGCTGCTTTAAAGGCTTTATTGCCCTTAGTGAACAAGGCTGATCACAAAGAGTGGAGAGCAGAATTTAAGAAATACGACGACGAAGAATACGAGAAAATCACGAAGAAAGACTTGTTCCACGAAGGGGATAAGATCAAGATGGGTGAGGCAGTAAATCTCTTGTCTGATAAAACAAAAGGGGAGGCCGTAGTCGTAACCGACGTGGGTCAACACCAAATGATTACTAATCGCTATTACCGTTTCAAAAAACGCAATTCGATCGTTACCTCTGGTGGCGCTGGAACGATGGGCTTTGCCCTTCCTGCGGCTTTTGGCGCGAAAGTGGCGGTACCGGAACGCGAAGTAGTTGCCATTATCGGAGATGGTGGTTTCCAGATGACTTTACAAGAACTAGGTACCATCGCCCAAAGCGGTTTGCCAGTCAAAATCATCATCTTGAATAACAACTTCTTAGGCATGGTTCGCCAGTGGCAGCAATTGTTCTTTGATAACCGTTATTCATTCGTTGAATTGCAGAATCCTGACTTTATAACGATCGCTAAGGGCTTCGGCATTGCTGGGCATACCGTTTCAGATCGGGCTAATTTGAGCGATTCATTAGATACTTTATTGAATTCAGATAAGCCTTATCTGTTAGAAATCATTTGTGAAAAAGAGGAAAATGTATTCCCCATGGTACCTGCGGGTGGCTGTGTAACAAGTGTGAGGCTAGAATAATTATGTTGACAAATTATACCATCTCGGTTTTTACGATGAATACGGTCGGTTTACTGAATCGAATCACGATCATTTTTACTCGAAGAAGAGTAAATATTGAGAGTTTGACGGTTTCAGAGACAGAGCGTAAAGGCGTATCTCGTTTCACGATTGTGATTAAACACGAAAATCGGGAATTCGTAGAAAAATTAGTTCGCCAAATCCGTAAAGTAACAGATGTTCTCGCGGTGTTTGGATACCTAGATGACGAAATCGTGTTTAACGAAATCGGTCTATTTAAAATTGCGACACCTCTAGGGGGCGTTCCAGTGGATGTGAAGACGATTAATTTAGATTGGAATGCGAAGATTGTGCACTTTGGCCTAGATTATGTAGTCGTAGAAAAGAATGGCTCAGAAGAAGAAATTCAAGAGTTCTATACCTATTTGAAGAAATGGGAAATTTTAGAGTACGTTAAGTCAGGTCGTGTTGCCGTAGGTAAAACGGAGAAAGGCTTAGTGGAGTTCTTGCCGGAAGAAGGCAATTGGGAAATCGTATAATCGAAAAAAGAATATAAATTAAATAACAAAAAAATGGCAAAGATTAATTTCGGTGGAGTTGTTGAAGACATCGTAACAAGAGAAGAGTTTCCATTAGAGAAAGCTAGACAAGTATTAGCTGACCAAACGATCGCTGTGATCGGATATGGAGTTCAAGGTCCTGGACAAGCGTTAAACATGAAAGACAATGGTCTGAATGTAATCGTAGGTCAACGTAAAGGAAAAACTTATGACAAAGCTGTCGCTGACGGTTGGGTTCCTGGTGTAACTTTATTTGAAATCGAAGAAGCTTTGGAAAAAGGAACAATCATCTGTTACTTACTTTCTGATGCCGCTCAAATCGAGTTATGGCCTACAGTGAAGAAATATTTAACGGCTGGAAAGTCACTTTATTTCTCTCACGGATTCGGTATCACGTACAAAGAAAAAACAGGAATCGTTCCTCCAGCAGATGTGGACGTATTCTTAGCTGCACCTAAAGGTTCAGGTACTTCATTACGTCGTTTATTCGTAGCTGGTAAAGGTTTGAACTCTTCATTCGCAGTTTACCAAGATGCGACAGGAAAAGCGCGTGAGAAGTGTATTGCAATGGCAATCGGTGTAGGTTCTGGTTATTTATTTGAAACAGATTTCTACAAAGAAGTAACGTCTGACTTAACGGGTGAGCGTGGAACTTTAATGGGAGCTATCCAAGGTATTTTCGCAGCACAATACGAAGTATTACGCGAGAACGGTCACTCACCATCTGAAGCATTCAATGAAACTGTGGAAGAATTAACACAATCGTTAATGCCATTAGTGGCTGAAAACGGTATGGACTGGATGTATGCAAACTGCTCTACTACGGCACAACGTGGTGCATTGGATTGGTGGAAGCCATTCCGTGATGCTTCTAAGCCTGTATTTGAGAAATTATACAACTCAGTTAAAACACAAGCGGAAGCGGCTCGTTCAATTGATTTGAACTCACAACCGGATTACCGTGTGAAATTAGAAGCTGAATTACAAGAAATGCGTGATTCAGAAATGTGGAGAGCTGGTGCAGCGGTACGTAGCCTACGTCCTGAAAACAACTAGTTTTCGCTAATAGATTGAAAAAGGGTAGATGCTTCAGGTGTCTACCCTTTTTTTGTTAATTTTGGGGCGCATGGAATTCAACAAACTAAAACACGTTCCAAGCGTCACAGAAATAAAACAGGTAGCGGAGCAGCTAAAGGGGGTGATTTCAGAGACTCCTTTAGAATACTCGGCCTCTCTTTCTGCGCGCTATGGGGCAAAAATCTATTTAAAGCGCGAAGATTTGCAGGTCGTTCGCTCCTATAAAATCAGGGGTGCCTACCACAAAATTTCGAATATACCTCTCGAGCTCAGATCGAAAGGGGTAGTGGCCGCTTCTGCTGGAAACCATGCGCAGGGTGTTGCCCTTGCTTGTGCTTTGCTCGATATTCAAGCTCATATTTTTATGCCAAAGTCGACTCCCTTACAAAAGGTGGAGGCTGTTCGGTTTTTCGGTAAAGAAAAGGTGCGCATCTATTTGGTAGGGGAGACCTACGATGAGGCCTTTGCTGCTTCTCGAAAGTTTTGCGAAACCAATGGGGCGATTTACATTCCTCCCTTTGATGATTTTGATATTATTGCGGGTCAAGCGACGGTTACGTTGGAGATTTTGGCGGCTCAGGTTCCTGACTTTCTTTTTGTGGCGATAGGAGGAGGAGGCTTGGCTGCTGGAGCGGCCTTAGTTTTGCCCTCATCGACCTCGTTGATTGGGGTGGAGCCAGCGGGTGCGCCTTCTATGCAACAGAGTTTAGCGGCGTCTGAGGTGCTTGTCCTTCCGGAAATTGATCGATTTGTGGACGGTGCATCCGTGAAGCAGGTAGGTTTGAAAACCTTTTCTATTTGCCAGCAAGGTCTTTCGCGCATGTTAACGGTTTCGAAGAAGGATTTATGCCAAACCATGTTAGACCTCTACGCTCTCAAGAGTATGATAGTCGAGCCCGCAGGAGCTTTAAGTGTCGCTGGGCTCGCCCAGATGGCCGACGAAATCAAGGGTAAGACCGTAGTTTGTGTTATCTCCGGCGGAAATTTCGATCCAAAACGCTTTCCAGAGATTAAATTGCTGGCGACCTCTTAAAAAAATACAAAATTTTATATTCTGCCAGTGTTTTGCATTTTAGATTAATAATCTTAAAATTAATTTAATTATAGATTTTATATAGTTTATTTATCTTAATATTGTTATTCCAAAGATTAATAATCTATACTCTCTACTCTATACTCTCTTATCTCCTTGTTTCCAACACGGAATTCTTGTAATTTCACACCGAAATAAAACACCTACAAGATGAGTAACCGCATTCAAATTTTTGATACCACCTTACGCGACGGAGAACAAGTTCCTGGCTGTCAATTAAACCGCGAGGAAAAAGTAGAAGTAGCGAAACAACTCGAGTTGTTAGGGGTAGACATTATTGAAGCGGGTTTTCCGATTTCCTCTCCGGGTGATTTCGCCTCTGTTCAAGCCATTTGTGATGCCGTAAAAGAGCCCACAGTTTGCGCTTTAACCCGTGCCAAAAAAGAAGATATCGATGCAGCCGTGGCTGCTTTAAAAACAGCTCGTAAGCCTCGTATTCATACCGGAATCGGTTCATCCGATGTTCACATCAAACATAAATTTAATTCAACTCGCGAGGAAATTATAGAGCGTGGCGTTTGGGCAGTTAAATATGCCAAATCCTTTGTGGAAGACGTCGAGTTCTTTGCTGAAGATGCGGGTCGTGCAGACTTAGCTTTCTTAGCTCAATTAACCCGCGAAGTTATTAAGGCAGGTGCTACCGTTGTAAACCTTCCAGATACTACCGGATATTTATTGCCTCACGTGATGCACGATCGTATCAAATATTTGTACGAAAATGTGGACAACATTCACCAGGCGACCATTTCCATGCACAACCACAATGATTTAGGATTAGCGACGGCGAACACGATTGCAGGTATTCAGGCCGGTGCTCGTCAGGTGGAGGTAACGATTAATGGTATTGGAGAGCGTGCTGGAAATACCTCTTTGGAAGAAGTAGCCATGATTCTAAACGTTCACAAAGATTTAGGATTTACGACGGGTATTAATCCCAAATATTTATACCCGACTAGTACCCTGGTATCAAACTTAATGGGGATGCATGTTCAACCGAATAAGGCTGTCGTAGGTGCGAATGCATTCGCTCACTCCTCTGGTATTCACCAAGATGGTTTCTTGAAGCATGCCCAAAACTATGAAATTATGAACCCTGAGGACGTAGGTGTATCCTCTTCAGCTATCTTATTAACGTCTCGTTCGGGTCGTGCAGCTTTACGTCACCGTTTGACTTTGTTAGGCTTTGATTTCGAGAAACCAGAATTGGATAAGATTTACACTCGCTTCTTGTTGATGGCGGATGAGCGTAAGATGATTCATGATGAGGATCTTAAGGAGCTAGTTGGCTAAATTTTAAAGCATAAAGAATAAATTTTGCATTAAAAAAGGGAACCGAGGTTCCCTTTTTTAATTATCATATGAAATGTGAATGAGTCCGAAGGTAGTTAGTCCGAAGGAAACGAGTCCGTAGGAAATATTTCCTGAATTCATCCCCGCAGGGGATACCTACTTTATTCTTTATTCTTTATTCTCTACTCTATACTCTATACTCTCTACTCTACTGACCACTGACTACTGTCGTAGCGAAGCTACGACCTAGCCATCACAATCTTCTCCTTCTCCAACGCCTTTAAAATCCCTAGATTGATGGATTGTTTAGTAGCCTGGAACTTTGCGAAGTCCTTTGTTTGGACGAAATAGGTGACCGAGATGTCGATAGAATAGGCCCCAAATCCTTCAAAAATAACCTTCGGTGCTTTTTTCTTGCAAAGTGGTTCTTCTAATATGAAGTTTTCGATGGCTGAAATAGCTGCTTCGATTTGAGCTGGTTTCGTATTCAATTCACATTGAATGGTGTATTTGGCACGTCTATAATCACGTTCGCTCATGTTTTCAAGCGATTGTGAAGTAAGCAAACGATTGGGAACTAAGATTAAATTACCATCCGCACCTCGAATTCTCGTGCTTCTAAATCCAATCTTTTCGATGTCGCCGCTGATGGATCCAATTTGGATATTATCGCCCACCACGAAGGGTAAGTCAAGGAAAATGGTGAACGAGGCAAAAAGGTTTTCTAGGGTTTCACGTGCAGCTAAGGCTAAAGCTAAACCTCCAATTCCAAGACCCGTGATGAGTGCTACAACATCTACTTCAAAAACGCGACCTAAAAAAACAAATCCAGCTGCTGTAATAATAAAGACCATGGATAGGTCGTTCAAGAAGGGAATGAATTGTTGTTTGGATTTTTGGTCAGCACCATTCCATTTTTCTTGTGCGACGAGAATTACCACTTTCATTAGTCGGACAATCACCCAGGTAATGGTGAAAATGACAGCAGTTTCGAATAATTTTTCGATGATATACAGAAGGCCAAAATGCTCCATCGATTCCATATGCCAGGCAGCTGGAACGTGTAGGTTTTGGACAGCAAAAAATAAGAAAATCCAGAATATGAGTAATTCAAATGGTTTTCTAATCAGTTGAACACAATCTTGAATCGAGATGGATTCCTCTGGAATGAATCGAAAAACAATTTTAGAAAATGAGTTAGAGAAAAAGCGTCTTAAGATAAATCCGATAAGGATAATTCCGCCAAAAAGGAGTAAATCCCAAGCTGAATTGTCCCAATAGATTCCATTTTTTAATTCTTCGATCATTTTTATCCTGTATTTTGACCTCAAATATAGCTAATAACTTAGTCGAATGTGAAATAAAATTACGACCTTTACACACTAGTATTCCCAAAAGGGACGATTTTAAATTTATGAATTTCATTTCTTTGTATAAGCCTTCCCTTCTTTCGAAAACGTCTCGTTCTCTGTTCCTCGTATTCTTATTGTCGATATCTCCGATGGTTTGGGCACAAACGATCTTGAATTCTCCCTATTCTTATTTAGGCATGGGTGAAATTCAAAGTAGCAATAATGCGACTCAGATGATGATGGGTGGAATCGGGGTTTCGAATTCAAATGGTATCTATTCAAATACGGTGAATCCAGCTCTTTTAGCGAGAAACCGCTATACCAATTTAGAGGTAGGGGTAAACACAGAGTACAAGACATTGCAAGATTACCGCCAGCAACAAAAGGTTTTTGGAGGTAATTACCAATCATTGAACTTAACCTTTCCTATTTCGAATCGCTGGACGATGTCTGTGGGTATTCGCCCTCATTCGGCTGTAGAGTATGAAACTAGATCGTATCGTCGCCTTAATTTACTTGGCGTGGACAGCTTAATTTATTCGTATAAAGGAAGCGGCGGTGTGAGCAAAGTGACAATATCGAACGGTGTTCGTATTTCAAAAGAGTTGTATCTAGGCATGCAAATGGATTATTTATTCGGACAAGTTAACCGAAATGTAGCTACACAAAACATGTCAGATGGCCAATATTACAAGGTCCAATTAGAAGATTTAACGTCCTATTCAGATTTTCAATTTAAGGCAGGATTTGCTTACCGTGCTAACTTGAAAAGTGATTTGTTTTTAAATATGGGTGCTACGCTTGATTTAAATTCTACGTTGAATGCGACTCAAGTGAAGCGTTTTGCAACGATGGATTTATCGGGCATTACCGTGATTAATGCAGATACTTTAGAAAAATCAACTGCTTTTACGCAGCAGATACCCGTAGCTAAGCGTTTTGGATTAAGTATTGAAAAGTTAGCTAAATGGATGGTTGGAGTCGATTATACCTATACTGATTGGTCTAAAGTAAACAATAATTTAGGTAGATCTGCCACTCTTCCAGCTTCACATAAAGTTGCGGTGGGTGCTGAGTATACACCCGATATAGAGTCCGTTTCAAATTATTTTAAGCGTACTACCTACCGGGCAGGAGCTTCCTATGAGAAGACTCCCTACGATTTTTTAGGTAATGGTAATTATGCGGTTGATAAGAACTTGAGCTTTGGTGTTGCGTTGCCATTGCGAAATTTGTCCTTGTTGAATATAGCGTATCAAGTAGGTCGCCGTGGTCTAATCACGGAAAATGGGATGGAAGAACAATACCATCGCTTGACTATTGGTTTGACGTTTAGTGATTTGTGGTTCCAAAAGCAGAAAATCAACTAATTTTCTCGCATGCGCAATTCGAGCCTACTCTTTTTGCTCCTCATTTTTAGTCTTTTCTTTTCTTGCCGAGAAAAAGCAGACGATTCGAAGGCAGTTTACACTGGCCCAAAATCAGAGTTGCACGGCATCGATATGATTTATTCTGATTCGGCACGCAAAGTCGTTCGCATGGTGACGGAAACTCAACTTACGTTAGCCTCTGAAGATCGCATTTATCCGAAAGAAATGAAACTTTGGTTTTATGATAAGACGGGTAAAATAAGCTCCGAAGTACGTGGTGATTCAGCTCATTTTTATCGCCAAAAAAATACCTACAAACTGATCGGCCATGTCGTGATTCACAACATCGAAAAAGGGGAGATCATGAAAACGGATGAATTCAATTGGCTTCCCGTAGAAAAACGAATCTTTACAGATAAAGCAGTTCAATTAAGAACAAGAACCGAATTAGTGAATGGGGTAGGCCTAGACGCAGCCCAAGATTTCTCCAGTTATTCCCTTCGAAAAGTACGTAATTCGGTCGTACAAGTGGATGGATTACCCACTAATTAACGACAATTCTGCAAAGCCATTTTAGCGCTATCCGTCGGAAACACTTGCTTTTTATTTCCCCACTTCTCTCGCATGTAGGTTACTAATTCAGCTACGTCCAATGCTTGTAATTTGGCATTCGCAGGCATGTATCCATTTCCTTTTTTACCATATCTCATCAAGCAAGCTAATGCCTCTGGACTTAGTTGGGTCTTTTGAATAGAAGGATATAAATTTCTTAATCCTGCTCCATCTGCCTGGTGGCAATTTTCGCAGTGTGTTTGATACAAGGCCATTCCTTCTACAGAATATTGTTGTTGTAGGATTTCCTCTTTGCTGGTGCAAGAGAAGAATAAGGAGGCGAATATTAATAGGGCTAGATTTTTCATGTTTCAAATTTCAAAGTTCAAAGCTCAAAGTTCAAAGTTCAAAGTTCAAAGTTTTGTATTTGCTCTTTGCTCTTTGAACTTTGGTATTTTTTA
>JBMSJH010000041.1:0-12508 GCA_049418705.1 Aquirufa sp. | reverse complement strand
GTGACTTGAATTTGTTCCCAAATGCGCAAAACGGAACAGATTTATTAGACGTAAAAATGAGTATACCGTGTTGATGAATTAGGTTTGGAAAAACTAAAAAACGAATCATTATGAAAAAAATTCTTTTATCCCTGTTTGTAGCTGCAGGATTATTCTCTTGTACATCAGAAGCAGATCAAAAAGCAAAAGTTGGAGCTGAAAACGTGGCTTATTACTCTCGTGTTTGGGAGGTGGCTATCAATGAAGGTCGCACGAATATTTTGGATTCAGCTTACACGGAAGATGCGGTATTGCACACAGTTCCAGAAGTAAAAGGCAAAGCGAATTGCAAGGCTTATTATGAAAATTTTGTGACTGGTTTTACGGAGCGTCAATTTATCGTGAAAGAGATCTTCGCTGATGGAGACAAATTAGTGAAGTATTGGCAGTTCAAAGGAAAGCACACGGGTAATTTCTTTGGCATTCCTGCAACAGGTAAATCCGTAGATGTGATCGGTTGTACGATTGCCAAAATGAAGGATGGAAAGATTACGGAGGAGCAAGATTTCATGGACAACATGGTCTTGATGCAGCAGTTAGGTCTACTTCCAGCGGCACAATAAATAAAAAGAAGGTGGAGGCTTAGGCCTCTGCTTTTTCTTTAATATAGGCGGATGGTGTTACTCCTTTTCTGGCTTTAAAGGCGTCGATGAACTTCGAACGTGAAACGAAGCCCGCATCTGAGGAAATGGCTTCAATAGTAATGCGCTTCGCATTCCCCTCCTCGATTAATTGACATGCATATTCAATGCGTAAGTCATTTTTCCATTCACCAAAAGTCTTCTTTAGTTCCTTGTTAAAATAACCGGACAAAAATCTTTCTGGAATTTTAAGGTCAAAGGACATTTGGGACAAAGAAAAATCATTCTTCACGAAAGGATGCGTGCTCAAATAGTGCTGTAAATCTTGTTCGAATTCTCTCGAAGCAGGTTCTTTCTTAGGTAAACTGGATTTAATCTCTTGCAAAATCGTAGCAGGGGCTAGTTCTACTTCGTAGGAAACGTTACCGTACAGGATTTTGGGAAAGAGAAATAAGATGAAGTTTTGGACAAAAAATCCTCCTCCACAAATTCCAAAAAAACGTGCTTCGCTGAAGATGATATTCGAAGGAATCCCTAAAATGGCGTAGTTATGCGCATATACTGTGAGCATATGTCCTAAACTATTTCCGGCGATGACTAATTGCAAAAAGACGAGAGAGAATATCCATTTCTGAATCAGTCGGTGATTCGAAGGCAAAGCACCATATTTCTGCATCAAGTGGCGCTTATTCCATAGGAAATAAATGACTGCGCTGATGCAGTAAAGGATCAAATGTATGGAGCGGCCGTACAAAATCTGCTCAAAAGTGACCCATTGGAAGTTTAAATTATAGTCTTCTGTGATATTCACGATTTCATGTGCCATCGCAGTTTTAGTCGCAAAGGGCAATGTTGTGAAAGGTAATGTCGCAAAAAAAGTAAACACGGCGGGAATTAAATGAAGCAAATCATAGAGATGCAATCGCTTGTCCTCTGATACTGTGTGTTTTACGTAAAAAAACAAGGCGGGACCTAGTAAAAAGGAGAGGGGTAAAAAATGCACAAAACAGATGCCTTCCCAGAACTCGATTTTGCTGTAATGTAGGCCAAAATAGACCATCAAAACCGAATTGCAACACAAGAAAAATAAGGCTAAAAATGTATTAGATCTATTTAATGAACTTAAATAGTACAAGAGTATAAAAGAGGTAAAAATGCCGAACAGCGGAGCTAGTATTGCCAAAATCTGAATTTAATCAGTTACAATATAGGCAAAAATTAAAATGACTACAAATAAGCAGCCACTACTAAAGAATAATAGTGGCTGCAGATATACTAGATTTTATAGTATTGCTCCCATCCTTTTCTTGGCGGCGCACCTACTAATAATGAATTAGCTAAAGTATTGTTCGTGATTTGTTTCGTCTTGCGATCGAATTGTAATTTGGTATTTAGTTTTTGTGCCATCACGCCTAATGAGAATACTTGGCTTAATGGACCCGCGATTTCGAACGGAGAACGCGTCTTCTCTTGTCCCAAACATGCCTTCAAGAAGTTTGCGTAGTGGTTCGAAGGACTCGCCAGTACCTCTGGTAATTTCAAGTCTTTCGCCGCGTCACCTAAGATTGAAAGCGTACTTCCATGTGATCCACCTTTGAAAGTTAAATCCTTGCTATAGATAATTTTGCCAGGGTTTAATTTCGCCGGTTGAATCTTTCCGTTTCCAGCTGGTGGAATGTTCGGGTCTAATTCGTTTGTTCCATAGTTCGAAGGCACCGGTGGGATGTTGTTCACTCCGTCATACCACGTGATGTCCATCGCTGGCATATTCTTGCGCTCCGGGAACTTGAATTGAATCGTAGACGACATCGGATAGAAGAAATTATTGTGTCCATCCGCTCTTAACATATTGATTTCGGTAGGTAGGCCTAGTTCCAAAAACTCGTGTGCCGTATCCATGATATGAGCACCCCAGTCGCCTAAGGCACCTAAACCGTAGTCAAACCAGCAACGCCATTGTCCGTTCACAAAGTCTTTTTGGTAGTCATGTGGCTGAACCACCCCTTGCCAAATATCCCAATCTAAGGTCGACGGAATCGATTCTGCCGCTGGGAACTTCGTGATTTTAGGATCCCAACTGTGCCAGCGACGAGGGGAATTCATGTGAGCCGTCATCGACGTCACATCTTTGATGATTCCAGCCTCTTTCCATGCCTTAAATTGGAAGTAATTTCCTTCTGAGTGGCCTTGGTTACCCATTTGCGTAACCACTTTCGGGTGCTTGCGCGCCGCCGCCATCATTAATTCGATTTCATTAAAGGTACGCGCCATCGGCTTCTCTACGAAAACGTGCTTGCCTAAACCTAAGGCCATCATCGTAATAGGGAAGTGAGAGTGATCCGGAACACCAATTGAAACGGCCTCGATCTTCGATCCCATTTTGTCAAACATTTGACGGAAATCTTGGAAGCGAGGTACATCTGGGAATTTCTCTAATACCTTCAGTGTTTGAGGTGCGCCCATATCCACATCACATAAAGCAACAATGTTCGCAAGTCCCGTATTGTACAAGGACATGACATCTAATCCGCCCTGATTTCCGATTCCGATGCAAGCTAAATTAACTTTTTCACCTCCAAAATTAGACAAGATGTTAGGGAAAGCTGCAGCAGCTCCTAATAGGCCGGCATTCTTCAAGAAATCGCGGCGCGAATTGTGTTGTTGATTCATGTTGTTAGATAGGTTTGCTACTAAAAGCCAAAGACTTAGCTGAACTACTCTTGTATAGGCACAAAAAAAAGATGAAAGAAAAGTTCTTTCATCTTGATGCACACCAAACCACTAATAGAATTTGTAATAAGCGAAGGTAGGTCTATTTCTCGGTTATCAAACACCGGCCTCTCACATTATCAGTTTACTGATAAAGCGATGCCGCTAATGCTAAATTTGCACGCATCTTTTCTCGCAATTGTATGGGTTCAATTACCTGTATTTCAGTGGCATAGCGAAATAGGAAGTGCTCCACATCCTGATTTATTTCAAGCGTAAGTTCGAATAAAAAAGTATCCTTTTGTTTTTGGGAAGGATGTATCGGGTATTTAGGGAGATAGGATAGGATCCAAGAATCTGCTCTGACCTGAATAAGAATCTTTTCAGCCGCCTGAGGCCCTCTAAAAAGTCCGAGACTTTGTTTGAAAAAATCAGCGGGTTGAAATTCCGGGTGAATGCGTAAGTTAAATCGTTCAGGGCTGATTCGAACTTGTTCAATTCGGTCCAAGGCAAAGACACGAAGTTGATCTAAGGCTATTTTTGTGTTCACTTCTGTTAATTCTTGGAACAACAAATACCAACCCGTGTACCAGCCATTATTGTATTCTTTGATCAGTAGGGGTAAGGCAGTAATTTTTTTCGCGGAAGAGGTCGAGGTTAAGCCTTTGTGCGTTATTTCGATGGGCTTCTTTCCCGCAATCGCGTCCACTAGAAACTTGACATGTTCGGAACCAGAGCGATCTCCTTCGTTTATCAGTTCAATCGCCGGCCAATTCACCAATTCTTCGTGGCGCAGTAGGTTATTTTCTAATGAAATGGCTCTCAGCTTATTCACGATTCCGTTTCCATTTCCACCCGTAAACAAGTGTTTATTAAAGTCGATGATGGAGGCGATTTGGTCTAATTCCTTTTCCGAAAAAGAAGGAAAGGCACTGATATCATCTCGGATATAATAGAATCGATTCTCGGACTTTGAGTAGCGAATCAAATCGCCCTCCGTTTCCTCTAAACTAGGGTAGCGTTCGGCGAGATGCTCTTTTAAGGCCTTAATGTCACGGCTGAAACTGCGTTCGCTATAGCTGACTTGATCAAAGTGTTCCGAAAAATAGTCGCTCACCGTAGCTGCACGTAAAGCAAAGGTTTTTCGCAGAAAGAGGTTATTGAGTTCTTTTAGTCGATCTGTCGTATTCATGAGGCGAATCTAGCAGATTTTTAGTAGTTCGCCAACTTTTGGCGGACTACTAATGCAATTTTGGGTAAACAAAAACGATAACGACATGAAAAATTTCAAAACTTTACTTGTTCTTCCTTTCTTTTTTTACGCGACAGAAGGCTATGTGAAAGCTTTTAAAGTACCTGGTAATCAGCTAGCGATTGCTCTTTTTGTCTTGGTTAATTTTATCATTTGTCTGGCGCTAATTGCTGCCGATTTTCAATTTTTCGGTGCGACAGATGCGGATGGTTTTTATACCCAGGCAGTATTAGCGGAAGGTTTGTACCTCGTAGGTGGGGCAGGATTGAATTTGTTCTCTGAATTAGAGCAGCGTTAGTTAGAACGCTCGAATTGGAATCTCAATACGAACTCATGCGTCTGATTTGTGATTTTGGAAATCGTATTCGTTGGCATTTCGTATTGATAACCCAAGTAGACAGTAGGGCTAAATTGCACTCCTAGGTTGACTCCGATGGCATTTTCGTTGCGATAGCCTACACCTAAATCGAGTAATTCATAAAAAGAACCGGTCAGGTTGATGTCATAACTTAAAGGCAAGTCAGCCGCCGCACGTACGATCGCATTCGTATGAATACTCACCGCTTTGCTAAGGACTTGTTTCTTCCCGATCATCCCATAATAAAAGGATGCGTCTTTGTATTTACCCGTTTGTAGGCCAAAATCATTCCACAACATACGAGGCTGTGAAATACTCACATAGAACTTATCTTCCTTCGCTAAACGAATTCCCCAGCCTGAATTGATCTGCAATCCGGTAGAATAGTTTTGGGTAAACAGCTCATCGGTTTGGTCTAATAAACTCAAGCCTGCGAAGTCCAAAGCTAAATTCGTCACTCCCACTCGAATACCCCCAGACAGAGCCCATTTATCATTAATCAAGGAATGATAAGCAAAATCACTATTCACGGAGGTCGCTTTCACAGGTCCTAATTGGTCTAAAAATGCGGTAAATCCCACGCCCATCTTATCTCCCCAGTTGAAATTCCCCATCAAGGCGGTAGTCACCGGAGTGCCAGGCATGGAAGTCCATTGATTACGGTTAACTAGAATGATTTCATTTTTATCGCTAGCGCCCACGAAAGTCGGATTGATGACTTGTGGATATAATCGAAATAAGGAGAATACGGGGTCAGTCTGGGCCTTGATTTGGCCAGCTAAAAGAAGCAAACATCCTACTAAAAGAAAACGTAATCTCATTTATTTCTTTAATCGATTGATGTAAATATAAGTAGAAACTCGAGGTCTCACGCCATTATAATCTAAAATATAGAAATACACGCCATCCGGTAAAAGGCCATCACCTGATAAAAGTGTATTTCCACGATTCGTCTCTCCGCCCCAATTATTCGTATAATCTTTCACTTCATAAACGATGTCGCCCCCACGATTGAATATGGTCAAGGTATTCGGCGTCGTTCGCATCACCCCTGGAATGACTAAATAATCATTTTTTCCATCCCCATTAGGCGAAATTCCTTGGAAGGCCACGGGGTCACACGCATCCGGGTCAATTCGGTTATCGACTCCATCATGATCGCAATCAGGCAATCCTCCGTAATTCAAATCATTCTCCCACTCATCTTTGATTTCATCCCCATCGGAATCTAGGTCATTATAGTCTGGCAAACCATCCTTATCAGTATCCACTGGATTATCACGATCCCCGCCTATTTCCACGATATCGGTATAACCATCTTTGTCCGTATCATAATTGACATCTTCCAGCACCGTAATCGTCGTGCTATCGATACCAGGCCCGGTCGTATTCGTTGCGGTCACCACATACGTGCGCGGTTTCGCCGGCCAGGTAGGTGTACCAGATATTAAACCTGTTTTCGGATCAAAATTTAATCCTGCCGGTAATAGCGAATCAATTTTAAAACTTTCGGCAATACCTACAAGCGCTGGTTTAAAGCTGACTGGCACTCCTTGTCTAAACACACCCGGAAGGGGGTATTTTATTTCAGGGAAGGCAATCAGCACCTTAATGGTGACAATGAAGCTATCATATCCAGTAGAATTGCTAGCCGTTATCGTGTAGTCAACAAAATCCTGTGCTTTCGTCGGAGTCCCTGTGATAGATCCTGTACGTGGATTCATACTTAATCCTGCCGGTAAAGGTTTATCCACCGTATACAGGGATGGGGTGCCTTGGACCCTCGGATTAAGGGAATCGATTTTGATTTTTTCGATGTAGGTCTGTGGAGTCAAATAGCTCAAACTGCTCGGTCTCGGAATAACGGTTGCGATTCGAATCGTATCGGTCGTCGAAGCCGTGCTATTCGTAATGGTTACCACATAGGTCGTCGGAGGTGATAAGGCCGTAGGTGTTCCTGAAATGATACCCGTTATTGGATCAAAATTAAGTCCCGCTGGCAGCGGTTTATTGATTAGAATGCTCGAGATAATCCCTTTCGTGGAAGGCACAAGTGGAGGATTCGTGGCGCCCGCAATAAACAGATCCACTCCCGTGTAAACCGGATTAATTTGAGAGCCTAAAACGGGTTCCGGATAGCTAATACGTGGTCTCGCAATTAAAACCGTGATGACAAGACGAGCTCTAGCGGAACCTGTCGTATTCGTTGCCGTCACCCAATATTCTGTCAACGGAATCGCCTTGGTAGGAGTCCCGGAAATGATGCCAGTTAAAGGATCCATTTGCAGGCCATCTGGCAATACTTTGTCAATCGTGTAGCTATCCACTTTCCCAATTACGCTTGGATTTAATGGACTGATTTTGACTTCTTCCTCGTAAATAACCGGCGTATTGTATTTTAAATTTTTCGGAGGTGCGATTAGAACTTCCAGGTCCAAAGGCGCAGAGGTCGATCCTGTCGAGTTAGAAGCCGTCACGACATAGCGAACCAAACCGGTAAAGACAGTCGGTTTGCCTGTGATTTCTCCCGTTGCCGTATTAAAGGTTAGTCCGAGTGGTAGCGCTTTGTCGATCGTAAAAGCTGTCGCCAAACCACTATAAGTAGGTCTGATCGGAGCCAATGTACTGTCTTGAATAAGACGGGACGGGCTGAAATAAGCCAAATTAGACGGTGGCGCGATCACCACTGAAATATCAATACTCGCCGTGGTAGATCCCGTGCTATTTCTAGCCGTAATGACATAAGTAGTCATCGAACTCAAGGCCGTAGGAGTACCGCTAATGATACCTGTGGCAGAACTGAAATTCAAGCCTGCAGGTAAACTACGGTCTATTGAATAAGATGCCACGGTTCCAGATACAGAGGGAATAATATCTGAAATGGGGAAGTTTTGGTATAAAACCTTAGGCGTCGGATACACTAAATTTCGCGGTCTTGCAATCAAAACCGTGATCACTACATTCGTAGAGGTCGATCCCGTACTGTTCGTCGCCGTCACTACATAAGTAGCAGTAGGCGCAGCTAAAGTAGGAGTTCCAAAAATTCTCCCCGTCGACGTATCCAATATCAATCCCGCTGGCAAGTTTGGACTAACCGCATAAGATGCGACCGCACCCGTCACATTCGGATCGAGTGGCGTAATATCAATTCCCTCCTCGTACACCTGAGGAGTCGCATACGACAATCCAGATGGAGCCGGAATCAAGACGGTGATAGGCAGCGCATACGAACTTGCCCCTGCCACGTTAGTTGCTGTAATGGTAAAAATCGTTCTCGGTATCGCCTGAGTAGGAGTCCCTGAAATCTCTCCCGTGCTTGTATTAAAATTAAGTCCAGTAGGCAATGCTTTGTCAATCGAATAAGACGCCACAAAACCCGTCACCGTCGGTGTCAACGTGCTTATCGCCGTTCCAGTAAAATAAGTAGACGGATTCGTATACGTTAAGTTCGTAGGTGGCGGAATGGTCACCGTGATATCCAAGGTAGTCGAACTCGAATTCGTCGAGTTTGTCGCTGTAACGGTGTAGGTCGTTCGTGGCGATTGAACCGTAGCCGCTCCAGAGATAATCCCCGTGCTTGTATCGAAATTCAGACCGTTAGGCAATCCCGGACTAATGCTATACGTATTCACCACGGTCCCGTATTTGTTTGGACTTAAAGGCGAGATGGCTACCGTCTCATAAAACACATTCGGCGTTGTATAGGTGATTTGCGGACGGGCGATGAGGACGGTGATGTTCGTGGTGGCACCCGTGCTTCCGGTAGTATTGGAAGCGGTAATGGTATAATTGGTAGCCGATTTTGCCAAAGTAGGTGTCCCTGAAATCGCCCCTGTTGTCGGGTCTATTCCTAAACCATCAGGTAGGATAGGATTCACCGTATAATTTGTCACGACACCTGAAACGGTAGGCAATAAAGTCGTGATGGGAACTCGTTCTTCGAATATATTTGGTCCAAAATAGGATAATCCGGATGGCGGAGCAATTCTAACAGTAATGACTATATCAAAGGTGGTTAAACCCGTACTGTTTTCTGCAGTAACAGTATAGATAGCTTGCGGTCTTGCCGCTGTAGGTGTCCCATTAATTAATCCGGAATTAGGATCAATTGATAATCCGGGAGGCAATGTGGTGCTGCTATACCTAGAAACAGCACCTGTAACGGTAGGCGATATAGTAGGTATAGTGACGCCTTCTGTAAATATCCACGGTGTTTGGTAACTTAAATTCGTGGGAGGTGGGATGACTACAGAAAAACTCGTTGTGGCTACTACTTGTCCTGTCGTATTAATGGCTGTAATAGTATATAATGTTGGATTACTTAAGGCAGTAGGTGTTCCACTTATCACCCCGGTTGACGTATTGAATGTTAGACCAGTAGGTAAATTTACAGGTACAATGGTATAAGAATCTACTTGTCCAGTAACCGTAGGTACAATGGGGGTAATGGGTGCAAATTGATAAAATTGGAAGGGGCCGGGATATGAAAGTCCACTTGGTGGCGGTATTACCACTTCAAAGTTTATCGTTGTACTTGTCGAGCTCGTAGAATTTGTCCCCGTTATTACATAGGCAGTAGCAGCAGTAATGGCTGTTGGAGTTCCCGAAATGACTCCAGTACTCGGATTTAAAGTTAATCCAGCTGGAAGGGGTCTGTCTATTGTATAGGTTGAAATTATTCCACCCGTATTTGTTGGTGTAATAGGCGTGATGGCAGTTCCAGTATAGAATCGTGATGGAACGACATATGTTAAGTTTGTCGGTGCAGCGATTCGAACGGTAATAAAAATCTCGGATTGTGCTGGACCAGAAGAGTTTGTCGCTACAATAACAAATCGAGTCCTGGGCATAGGAACTTGTGGATTTCCACTGATGGTTCCATTACTGTAATTAAATGTTAATCCAGCTGGTAAAGTTCCTTGAATATCATACGTTACTCCTGATCCTGTAACGGTAGGGGAAATAGGTGAAATAGGAGTGTATTGTGTGAATACATATTCAGATCCTGTGGATATACTGATGGTAGGAGGTGGAATAACAATCGCAATCGTAAAGGTGGCGGTAGTGGGTGTCCCTGTACTATTGCTCCCTGAAACAGTATACGTTACGGCGCTTGAAGTTTGGGTAGGCGTTCCTGTTATTTGTCCAGTCAGTGGGTTAAAGGATAATCCCCCTGGTAATGAGGTCGGATTAATCGTAAAATTATCTATTCGGCCAATAAAGGTAGGTGTTAGGTTAACAGGTCGATTCACAACAAAATTATTTGGTGTGGTATAATTTAATCCTGTTGGAGGGGCGAGGTAGATTGTAACCGTAAAGGGTATTTGTGCAGAAACACAGTTCGCTTGCGAATTTTTTACAATCAAATTAAAATCAAAAGTGCCTACCTGTCCATAAGGTATAGTGATGGACATTGGAGAAGAAGTAATGGGCGCATTTAGTACTTCGTCAAATCCATTTAATGCATTAGCCCCAGCATAAATGGAATAAGTATCTGTTCCTGTTACTTTGTTCGTGTACGGGAGTGAAAAACTTTCAGCATTGGAAGAAATATCCGCAACCGCACTTAGCGTAACAGAAGGGTCTGGAAGAAATCTTACCTCAATAGGGTTACTGGCAGGACTTGTACATCCACCAATAGTCGTTTTCGAGGTATAAATTCCTGGAGTGGTAACGGTAATGCTTTGAGATGATTGGTTTATGCTGACACCATCTTTAAACCATTCAATCGTGCCTGAAGTAGCGGCTGTAGTTAAGGTGGCTGATCCACCTGTACAAATTTGAGCTAACCCTGAATTATATGAAAGTGTGAATTCGAGTGAGCCACTGTTATCTCCTGGGGTCGCATCCGCATAGGAATAGTAATATTTTGCATATCCATCGCCTACACCTAAATAGTATTCATAGATGTGATCACTTCTGTAATCGGAATTGTTGCTTGGTGCAGGTGGAACGTTATTATTTAAAAGCCATTTATTGCTTCCATTGGTAATTAAACTTGGCGTTCCTGTACCAATTACTTGTGTGGATTGTGCACTCTGATAAGCGGCATCTAGGTGATTAATGCCATTTTCAATCCCATAGGTTCCCTTAACTTCTAGTTTATATTGTCTGGTGCTTTGGGTTAGTGTGGCAGGTGATTGAATCCAAGAATTAGCATTAAATGTCTTTACCTCACTACCTATTACACGCCATCTGGAATTCGCTGTATTGCCTGAAATTATCGGTGCTGGACAAGATGTTTGTGTCCAAGCCGAAAAAGAGACGCACAAGAATAAAAAGAGAAATAATTTTCTCATGTATGATGAAGAACAGATATCCTTTAAAATTAGGGAAAATAAATGGTTATTGATTTATTTCCCCTTCCAATAATTCGCTAGCGCTGAACCATTGATATTCATGACAGGGCCAAAAATCGCAGCCGGCAAACCGAGCGTCCCTACTTTGCCCATCGCCATGGCGAGGCCAGAGGCTAGACCCGCGTTTTGGAGACCTACTTCTATGGCGATCGTCCGACAATCTTGCTCCGGCAAACCACTCATCCGTCCGCCCCAATAACCTAATATAAAACCAATGACATTATGCAATAAGCACGCGATAACTAATATAGGTCCAACTGCTAATAAAGCATCTCTACCATTCGCGGTAATGATCACAACAATCGCACCAATACTCCACATTGAAATGGAGGGAAGTGCATTTTCAAACCAAACAAAACGGGCACCGATTAGTCGATTGTAAATTACTCCTACACCGATGGGTAAGATGATCAGTTTACTAATTTCCCAAACCATATCCATCAAATCAATTTCAATCAATTGACCTGCTAAATTCTTCATTAATAAGGGTGTTAACAAAGCGGCTAACAAAGTAGAAATAGAGGTCAGGGTGAGGGAAAGGGCCACATTTGCTTTGGCTAAATACGACATCACATTCGACGCTAAACCACAGGGCATACTGCCCACTAAAATGATACCTGCGGCGATTTCAGGCGGAAAAGAAAAGACTTTCGTCAGTCCCCAACCCACAAATGGCATGATGCTAAAATGCAAAAAGACGCCTAGGACGACGGCTTTGGGCGAGCGCATCACCTCTGCGAAATCGGTAATTTTCATCGTAGAGCCCATCCCAAACATGATGACCTGCAATAGGGGGATGATCAATGCTTTGAACTTAAAGTCACCGATACCCAAGAAGGGATCTGGGAAAATTAACGTAACTAGAACGGCAGCAATGATACTTAAGGAGAATTTAAGTCCTTTCATTTTTTGGTTTTTGCTGTCAATTTAAGAAAAATTAGTTATTCAACATTCCCTTTGTGATCCAAGCTTGAATTTGATTTATTTCACAGCTTCCTAACTTCGAAGTAGCGGAAGGCATGGGTTTGTATCCAACTGCGTGTGTAATGGAACCTACTAATCGTCCATTAGCCGCCTGCACTTTCACGACAGCATAAGTCGAAAGATCAATTCCTGCTGAAGGACTCGCTGCACTATGGCAACCTACGCAATAGGTTTTAAGAACCGGTGCAACAGTCGCACTATAGGTGACATTAACGGTGTCGCAATT
>JBMSJH010000040.1:0-12528 GCA_049418705.1 Aquirufa sp. | reverse complement strand
CCGTCGTCTCCTACTTCTCTCAAAAACATACCAAAAGCGATTTAATGCAAAAAACATACAAAGGTAATGAATTGCGTTTGGGTTTGGTGAATTAAAAGAATCCAATTAATTTTAATTCCTTTTTAACCTTCCGGTTTTACATGCAGCCCTTAAAAATATACAATACCCTGAGTCGTGAAAAAGAACTTTTCACCCCGATACACGAAAATCACGTAGGCCTTTATGTCTGCGGACCCACGGTATACAATTATGCCCATTTGGGAAATGTGCGCACTTTTACGTCTTTCGACGTCCTGAACCGCTATTTGTTGCATATCGGATACAAGGTTCGCTACGTTCGAAACATTACGGACGTGGGACACCTTGTGGGCGATGGTGATGAGGGAGAAGACAAAATCGGTAAGATGGCCAAACTGGAAAAGTTAGAGCCGATGGAGATCGTTCATCGCTTTACCCAGGATTTCCATCAGGTATTAGAAAAATTCAATCTTTTACCTCCGAACATTGAGCCTACGGCAACCGGTCATATTGTGGAGCAAATCGAAACGACGAAGGCCTTAATCGAAAAAGGTTTAGCCTACGAATCGAATGGTTCGGTTTATTTCGATATTGAGACCTATAACAAGAATGGCGGTAATTACGGACATTTATCTGGCCGTGTCATCGATGATTTATTAACAGAGACGCGGGACCTAGATGGTGTGGGCGAAAAGCGTAATCCACTGGATTTTGCGCTTTGGAAAAAAGCCTCACCGGAACACATCATGCGCTGGCCATCTCCGTGGGGAGAGGGTTTCCCAGGCTGGCACTTAGAGTGTACTTGCATGAGCCACAAATACTTAGGAGACACGTTTGATATTCACGGAGGCGGAATGGACTTGAAATTCCCGCACCACGAATGTGAGATTGCTCAGGCAAAAGGAGCCTACGACCGGGCACCCGTACGTTATTGGATGCACACGAACATGCTGACGGTGAACGGCCAAAAAATGAGTAAATCCCTCGGAAACTCCTTTTTACCTGCCGAGTTAATCACCGGTAATCACCCCTTATTAGACCAGGCCTACAGCCCGATGACGGTTCGCTTCTTTATGTTGCAATCGCAATACCGCAGTACCTTGGACTTCTCAAACGATGCATTAAAGGCAGCCCAAAAAGGCTACAAGAAGATTGCTAACGGCTTGCGCATCATCAAAAAGCTGGAATATCCTGCCGGAATTTCAGCCACCCCAGATGCGGCACAAGAAAAAGAAATCAATGACGCGATTCAAGGCTGCTATGACGGCATGAACGACGACTTGAACACAGCCGTGGCGATTGCGCATCTATTTACCTTGTTAAAGAAAATTAATTCGATTTATACGGGTTCCCTTTCATTTGAGTCCCTTTCTGTTGAAACATTTTCGAATTTAAAACGTTCTTATATCAGCCTTTTAGAAGATGTTCTAGGGATCAAAGAAGAGGTGCCAGCAGAAATGAATGGCCTAACCGATGAACTTCTTCAACTCTACAAGGGTTTCAAGGAAAGTAGACAATACGATAAGGTAGACGAGATTCGTGGCGCCTTTAAGTCTGCTGGATTATTGATTAAAGACATGAAGAACTCCATCGATTGGGGTTACGAAGAATAAAACTATGCTAAGAAATTTAACACCTACCGTTCGAAATTTAATTTTCGCGAATGTCGCTATCTTCTTAGGATCAGCCTTCATTCCGGATGATTTATTTGCCTTGTTCTTTTTCCAGTCGAGCAAATTCCACTATTTCCAACTGATTAGCTACATGTTCGTTCACGCGAACTTTATGCATTTGTTGATGAATATGTTTGGGTTATATATGTTCGGATCTATTCTGGAGCGTATTTGGGGAGGACAGCGGTTCTTGTTTTTCTACCTCTTCTGCGGGGTGGGTGCCGGATTATTACACGAGGCCATTCAATATTTCCACGATTACGCGAGCATTCGCAAGGCGCTTGAATTAGCCCTTTCGAACCCTAATTCTGATTTCTTGATGGATTATTTCAATCGTTTTGACGGGAGCACTTCGATTAACGAAGGTCGCCTGAATGCCTTGGGAGCGATTGACCATTACAAAGAATATACCACTCAAAACCCAGTCGTAGGAGCCTCTGGGAGTGTTTTTGGAATCTTGATGGCCTATGGCTATTTATTCCCCAATTCAGAGATGTTCATCTTCCCTATCCCGATTCCGGTCAAAGCGAAATACTTGGTGATGGGTTTCGCATTTTACGAGTTATGGGCTGGAAAAGCAGCTGCGGAAGGAGATAATGTGGCTCACTTTGCGCACTTAGGGGGTATGCTTTTCGCGGTGATCTTATTGTTGATTTGGCGTCAAAAACGAGACAGTTTTTATTAAGATGCGCAGTATCCTGACCGATATAAAAAACATCATACAACAACCTGGCAATGGGTTGATGAAGATTATTGTGGCCAATGGCGCCATCTTCATCGCCTTGATGATTGCTAGAGTGGGATTGTTAATTGCGGGCGAATCGGGACTTTTTGATGCCTTTTTTGCGCAGGTTTCTCTTCCTTCCTCCCTGGACTTGATCATTCAGCGTCCGTGGAGCTTGATTACCTATTTTTTCTTGCACATCGAGATCTTCCATTTGATCTTTAATATGATGTTCCTGTATTGGTTTGGGACGATTATTCAAGATTTCATTGGGAATAAGCGCTTAGTTCAGCTCTTTTTCTATGGAGGTTTAGCCGGAGCTGCCGCCTTTATTCTGGCGATGAACACGGTTAGTTTTTTCATTGCCAAAGGTCCTAATTTTCTTAATGGAGCCTCTGCAGGCGTATTTGCAGTGGTAGTTGCCGCGGCGACCATTCGCCCGAATTACCAAGTCCACCTACTCTTATTAGGTCAGGTCCGCATTAAATACATCGCGGCCTTTTACGTGTTGTGGTCCTTTATCGAAACGACAGGTTCAAACGCAGGTGGAAATATTGCCCATTTAGGGGGAGCCATTCTAGGATTCATCTTTGCCAAAAACTTTTTAGCAGCCTCCAAACCTCAAGCCATCTTTGAAATAAAAATCAAAGAATTTGCCCAGGTGGTTAACCAACAATTCCAGACTCGAAAAGAACCCGAAACAGTACCCGAGGATGAACTGAATGCCATTCTGGATAAAATATCTCAATCGGGCTACGATAGTTTATCCGACTACGAACAAAAAAGATTATTCAAAGCGAGTCAAAAAAATGACTAAGGCTTAAAAACATTTTTACCTTTGTAAGGTTAATCTTTCACACTCATTAAAAGCGTCTATGCAATTTGAAGCCGGTCCATTACTTAGCAAAATATCCACTCCGGAGGATTTGCGTAAGTTGCCGAAGTCAGACTTACCCCAAGTTTGCGACGAATTGCGTCAATTTATCATTGACAACGTTTCAGTGAATGGAGGCCACTTTGGTGCTTCTTTAGGGGTTACCGAATTAACCGTTGCCCTTCATTACGTTTTCAATACGCCGGACGATCAACTCGTGTGGGACGTAGGCCACCAGGCTTATGGTCACAAAATCTTAACAGGTCGCCGCGAAAATTTTCATACGAATCGTTTAATGGGCGGAATTTCGGGTTTCCCGAAACGCTCAGAAAGCACATACGACACTTTTGGCGTAGGTCACTCCTCTACTTCTATCTCTGCGGCGTTAGGGATGGCTGTAGCCTCAGGTTACAAGAAAGAGTCTCACAGACAGCACATTGCCGTTATCGGTGATGGATCCATGACTGCTGGAATGGCCTTCGAAGCCATGAACCACGCAGGCGATATCCCGAACAACATGTTGATTATCTTGAACGATAACTGCATGGCGATTGACCCGAACGTGGGTGCTTTAAAAGAATATTTGACAGATATCACCACGTCGCATACCTATAACAAGGTGAAAGATGATGTGTGGAATTTGTTAGGTAAGATGTCCAAATTCGGAAAGACGGCTCAAGAGATCGTTTCGAAGATTGAGAACGGATTGAAAGCCACTTTACTGAAGCAAAGCAATCTGTTCGAATCATTGAATCTGCGCTATTTTGGCCCGATCGACGGACATGACATCGATAATTTAACAACGGTCCTAAACGATCTAAAAGACATCCCTGGCCCTAAAATCTTGCATTGCATTACGACAAAAGGAAAGGGATATTCATTAGCAGAAAAAGATCAAACCTTGTGGCACGCTCCTGGCAAGTTCGACAAGACAACCGGAGAAATACATAAGAAAACCTACGATGATCCTCAACCACCTAAATACCAGGAGGTTTTTGGCCATACCTTATTAGAATTAGCCGAGAAGAATCCGAAAATCATGGGAATTACCCCAGCGATGCCTTCCGGATCTTCTTTGAATATTATGATGCGGGCGATGCCTGACCGCGCTTTTGACGTGGGAATTGCGGAACAACATGCCGTGACTTTCTCTGCGGGATTAGCTACACAGGGCTTAACCGTATTCTGTAATATCTACTCCTCTTTCATGCAACGCGGTTACGACCAAGTCGTGCACGATGTCTGCTTGCAAAAATTACCCGTTATTTTCTGCTTAGACCGCGCTGGTTTAGCGGGAGCTGACGGCCCTACCCACCACGGGTTGTTGGATTTAGCCTTCATGCGTTGTGTACCAAACATGATTGTAGCCGCTCCTCGCAACGAGCAAGAATTGCGTAACATCATGTACACGGCTTCGTTAGATTCTTTCAAGTCGCATGAAAAAGCCATCACCATCCGCTACCCACGTGGAGAAGGTGTGATGCCCGCTTGGAGAACTACTTTAGAAGAAATAGAAATCGGCAAGGGTGTTCAGTTGATGGAGGGTGATGAAATTGCCATCTTGTCGATTGGTCATATTGGAAACGAAGCCATCGCCGCTTGTGAAAAAGCACGTGAGTTAGGTTTGAAACCTGCCTTATTCGATATGCGTTTCGTTAAACCGCTCGATGAAGAGTTATTGCACCGCGTTTTCAAGCAGTTTAAAACGATAATTACCGTGGAAGATGCGGCGATTCAGGGAGGATTTGGTTCTGCCATTGCTGAATTTATGGTCGACCACAGCTATACCGCTAAAATAATTCGACTAGGAATTGCAGACGAAATCGTAGAGCACGGAGAGCAAAAAGAACTCTACGCCCTTTGCGGAATCGACGCAAACGGCATTTTAGCAAAAATCCAAGCGAACACTATCCCAGTTCCTGCGAAAAATAATCCGAAAGCGCTTGTTTCTTAAAGTGTTAATAGCACTTTTCAAAGAAATAATCCCTACCTTTGCACCTTGAATTTCCCAAATTAAGGAATTTCGTTTCATTCAACGAATACATTTTTATGCAAAGCATTCGCAACATTGCCATTATTGCCCACGTTGACCACGGTAAAACGACCCTAGTTGACAAAATCATTCACGCATCCAAGATTTTTAGAGAAAATCAAGAATTTGGAGATTTGATCCTTGATAATAACGACCTAGAGAGAGAAAGAGGGATTACAATTACGTCTAAGAACGTATCTGTTCGTTACAATGGAGTGAAAATCAACATTATCGATACACCTGGTCACGCCGACTTTGGCGGTGAGGTAGAACGTGTTCTACGTATGGCGGATGGCGTTATTTTGTTAGTCGATGCTTTTGAAGGCCCAATGCCTCAAACACGTTTCGTATTATCAAAAGCGATCGCTTTAGGTCTTAAGCCTATCGTTATTGTTAACAAAGTAGATAAAGAAAACTGTCGTCCAGACGAAGTACACGAAAGTGTATTTGACTTGATGTTTAACTTAGAAGCAACAGAAGATCAATTAGATTTCCCTTGCATCTACGGTTCATCGAAGCAAGGATGGATGAGTACTGATTGGAAAAAACCAACAGATAATATCATCCCCTTATTAGATGCGATCATCGAGCACATCCCAGCTTCTAAAGTACAAGAAGGTACTCCACAAATGCAGATTACGTCATTAGACTACTCTTCATTCGTAGGTCGTATCGCGATCGGTCGTTTAGAGCGTGGAACTTTGACAGAAGGAATGCAAATTTCCCTTTGCAAAGCAGATGGCACGACGAAGAAAATGCGTATCAAAGAACTTCAAGTTTTCGAAGGTCTAGGAAAAGTGAAAGTGGAGAAAGTAGAGTGTGGTGAGATTTGTGCCATCACAGGTATCGAAGATTTCGAAATCGGTGACACGGTTGCAGATGCAGAAAATCCAGAGGCTTTAGCTCGTATCGCGATTGATGAGCCTACGATGAACATGTTGTTCACGATTAATAACTCTCCATTCTTTGGTAAAGAAGGTAAATTAGTTACTTCTCGTCACTTACGTGATCGTCTTTTCAAAGAGACAGAGAAAAACTTAGCTTTGAAAGTAGTTACAACGGAAAGCGAAGATAAGTTCTTAGTATTCGGCCGTGGTATTCTTCACTTGTCAGTTTTAATCGAAACGATGCGTCGTGAAGGTTATGAATTACAAGTAGGTCAGCCTCAGGTTATTTTCAAAGAAGGTGAGAATGGCGAGAAATTAGAGCCGATCGAATCCCTAGTAGTAGACGTTCCTGCTGAGGTTGCTGGTAAAGTAATCGAATTAGCGACTCAAGGTAAAGGTGAGTTGTTGATTATGGAACCAAAAGGTGACTTACAACACTTAGAATTCAACATCCCATCTCGTGGTTTGATTGGTTTACGTTCTAAAGTATTAACAGCTACATTCGGAGAGGCAATCATGGCCCATCGTTTCATCGCTTACGAACCATTCAAAGGTCCAATTCCAGGCCGTATCAACGGATCATTGATCTCGATGAACACAGGTCCTGCAATTCCTTACGCGATTGATAAATTACAAGATAGAGGGGTGTTCTTCATCGATCCAGGTGAAGAAGTTTACACAGGGATGGTAGTAGGTGAGCACAATCGCCAAAACGACATCGAAGTGAACCTTCAAGCTGCGAAGCAATTAACGAATATGCGTGCTTCAGGTACGGATTCGAATACCAAAATTGCTCCTAAATTAAACTTCTCATTAGAAGAGTGTATGGAGTTTATCCAAAAGGATGAATACTTAGAAATCACTCCTAAGTCTTTACGTATGCGTAAAATTTGGTTAGACCCGAATGAGCGTAAGCGTAACGAAAAGAAGCCAAGCTAATATTTCAAAGGCTGCCCTCACCGGCAGCCTTTTTTTATAGCCTAAGCGCAGGCCTCTCCTCCAGAAAATAATATTTCTCCGGCAAATAGGGCTTCAAGACTCCCATCCAATAGGGCGATGGCTTTTTCAGGAAGTACCAGGTCGCGCTTCTCCAGCTTTTCAACCAGTCAAAATCGTGGAACTTAATTTCCTTCCCTAAAATTAAATGCTGTTGACCACGAGCCTCTGTAGGTTCTCGAACATAGGCAAATTTCATACCCTCGTGTCGCCATTGTACATTTCCACTGGAGGGCCACCTTTTTGTCAGCGTATCCTTTACTCCCGTACTTGCCCACAGGGGACTTAAATGGGATTGAATCCAAGCAGGTTCTAAGCTCAGGGGCAAAGAAGCAATCGAGGAAGAACCACTAGTTTTTACCCACACAGCCTCCCCTTTGTATTGGCTCAGATAAGCTTTTGGCTCCGATGGATCTGTAGGAACAAGCAGGAGTATCACCCACAGAAAAGCGAGTCCCTTCCATTGCCTAGATGCCCAAACTACAATTGCGATGCAGACGAAATATAGTATCAACTCCAACCCAGTCAGGTGTAAGAATGGAATCACCGACGTCACCCTTTCCACCCAAGCAAACATCATCCCATGAAGTAACCGAAAACTTCCTGATAGTAAATAAGCAAGAGGCTGAAAGACCCATTCCGGCAAAAAAGCACCCACACTGAGTGTAACGAAACCCAGAAATAGGGCAACAGAGGAGAATAAGATCAAAAAAGGATTCAAAAATAGAAACGAGAGCGGATGTGGTAGCTGATGAAAATAATAGACAATCAGCGGCCAGGTAAACACTTGAGCTGCTAAAGCAACACAGGTCAACTCCCAAATTTTCGTTAAAGGCCAGCCCTTCCATCCTCGAAAAGTAATGAGCTTCACCCACCGCTGCTGAAATGCAATCAGTCCCCAAACTGCTAAATACGACAGCTGAAAACCCGGATCAAACAAGGAAGCAGGATGAATAAAAAGTAGGACAAAGGCACTAAAAGCTAAGGTATTCAGGCTCTCCTGCCGTCTGAGAAATGTTTTCGCAAACAAGATCACCGAAAACATCCAAGCAGACCTTAACACCGGCAAAGAAAACCCACTAATTCCGGCATAACACCAAAGCAAAGCCAGCATCAGCCCGAAAAACGCCCATGGCCCAGCCGGCCTTAATTTCAGCAAAAAACCGAACACCAGGCTTAAGCCTAGATACAATAAGCCCACATGCAAGCCAGAAACAGATAAAATATGGATCGCCCCTAATGAGGAATAGGTCGACAAAGTCTCAAAATCAATCTTCGTCTTCACCCCTAACAGCATCGCCTCTGCGACATCTCGATCGCGTCCCGGTTCAAAAGCGCGCTCTAAAATCTTCACAAAAAAAGCCCGTGCAGTATCAAAAAAAGTAATTCCCTCCACCCCTTTCTCTACCAATCGAATTCGATCCGCCGAAATATAGGCAGTTCCACCTATCCCCTTCGCGGCATAATAGTCTCGCCAATCTTTCTCAAAAGGGAAAAGTGGGGCTGCAAAGGATTTGATCGATTGCTTTACCACATAAAGATTGCCTTCTTGAGGTCTTCTTATCTGCTTGGAAAGATAGAGACGAAACAAGGCGGGTCGGACTACCCAAGATCCGCCAGAGCGCGTGCCTAAACAACGCGCTAACACGGACCAGGTTTTGGGTTTGGACTCGACAGCACCCTCGACTCTAAACATAAATCCATCCGTGGGAAGTGGCCGAATAACGGGTTTTAAATAAGACGTCCAAGCCATCGCGAAAACTATTAGCAGGGCAGATATTCCGATGCTTCGAAAAAGTCGAGTAGGGAAAAATATGCAGGGCAAGACCAGCAAAGGCCAATAAATACCTCCAGAAAGAAGAATTCCAATCATCCAACCTAGCAGAATTCGGACAAAAGGGAAACGAGAAAAATAGGAAATCATCGATTAGGCGGAAAGGCCTAAAGGTAGAATTTTTTAGCAGCGATTAAGGCTTCCACCTCATCAGGAACTAGATATTTAATCGACTGTCCTTGTTGAATACAAGAACGAATATAGGTGGCTGAAATATGTAAAACTGGCGCCTCAATGCGCTGAACGTTCTTATGCTCCCATAAATCAGATGCTGGCTCCTCTCCCCGTGGGTACACGTAGAGGCCATAATAATCAAGTATTTGGTTGTAATTTTTCCAGCTCTTGAACTGTTCCAGGTTATCGCCGCCCAGGATTAACTTGAACTCCGTGGTGGGGTGACGTTCGGCTAAATGTACGAGCGTATCAATCGTATAGGAAGGACGCGGCAATTTAAATTCGATATCCGAGGATTTGAAAGCGTAATTATCTGAAATGGCACGTTCAACTAAATCCAGTCGATCAAACTCGTGCAATAAGGATTTACTCTTCTTGTGTGGATTTTGAGGAGAAACGACGAACCAAATTTGGTCGACCTCCGTCTGATTTAAAACAGCCTGCGCAATGATCAAGTGACCCTGGTGAATCGGATTAAATGAACCAAAAAACAGGCCTACCTTCATGATTGCTTCAATTTATCAAACAATGCTTGAGCCTCCTCTACCGCCACCTCTAATTGATCATTCACTAGAATGACATCGAATTGCTCTTGGAAAGACCACTCGAATTTCATTTTGAAAATACGCTTTGAAAGGGCCTCCTCGTCTTCTGTACCTCTAGAACGCAAACGTTGCTCGAGCATTTCGAGTGTAGGTACTTTGACAAAAACAGCCAAAGCGCGATCCCCATAATATTTCTTCAAAGCTAGACCACCGCGCACATCGACATCAAAAATTACATGTTTTCCTGTCGCCCAAATGCGTTCAATCTCAGACTTCAAAGTTCCATAATAGGCTCCTGCGTAAACTTCCTCCCACTCTACAAATTCATCGTTCGCGATTTTGGCGCGAAAATCATCTGGCGTTAAAAAGTAGTAATCTTTACCATGCTCCTCATGGCGCCCCCGCTTATCACGCGTGCAGGCAGAAATAGAAAAGCCTAAATCAGCATTGCGCGCTAATAATTCTTTAACGATGGTTGTTTTCCCAGAGCCAGACGGGGCTGAAAATATGATAAGTTTACCTTCCAAAAATTCTGATGATTAAATGAACCAACAAAATAAGGGAATTAAGAGCAATATAAGGAGGATAATAGATGATATTTTTGACCGAATACTTTCCAGTAAACTGCTCGGGCATTTCGAATGACAGGAGGTCTTAAGTGCTTTGCGCAAGGCTAGCTCTAATTCATGCCCCTCTTGACAGGGTAAACATTGATCCTTATTCGCTAAAAAACGGGCTTCCTCCTCCGCTGACGCTTCTTTATCCAAAATACGTTGGATGAGCTTCAGGCAATCGGGTTGATGGGAACAATTCGTCTTCATATGATTTACAAACAGAGCGTCTAAAAAATAAGTTCCTGATTACGCTGACAACATGTCAGTTTTATAGCCTTTTTTCAAAGCATACGAAGCTAAGGTTTCTTTCAGCATGGCACGCGCTCGGTGAAGCCTCGATCTAACAGTACCGATAGGAATATTCAGAATTTTGGCCATCTCTTCGTAGCTAAACTCCTCTAAATCACATAAAATAATGATCATCCTAAAATCTACCGGAAGAGCCTGAATGGCGGAGGTGATTTCATCACCCAGCATTTCATTCACCGTTTCAGCCTGCAAATCCGCTTGAAAAGCCGGTTCAGGATCATCCTCCCCTGCAAAGGACTGCTCCACCCATTCAAATTCTACCTTAGCTGGGCCTCGGGATTTCTTGCGGTAATCATTGATGAAATTATTCTTGAGGATGCGGAATAACCAGGCTTTGGCATAGGTACCTGGCTCAAAAGAACCAATAAATCGAAATGCCCGCATGCAGGTATCCTGCACTAAATCGTGTGCATCGTCCTCATCATTCGTTAATCGAAGGG
Source organism: Aquirufa sp. (assembly GCA_049418705.1). Lineage (GTDB taxonomy): Bacteria > Bacteroidota > Bacteroidia > Cytophagales > Spirosomataceae > Aquirufa. Next base: position 1,408 of record JBMSJH010000040.1, on the reverse strand, counting down.
CAAAATTATACATCGCATCCAGGTGAGGCACAAACTCCTTTTCGAAGAGTGCTCTGGCTTGCGATTCGGTCAGCGCTGGGGCTGTATCAATTTCTGTACTCATGGCGGTTTATCTAAAAGATATACCCCAGCCTACAATTTAAACGCCAAAAAGAAAAGATGACAAAAAGACTTATTTCGATGAATTAAACAATTCGAGCAAGGCAAAGACGCCCAGACCTAAAAGTGTACTCAAAAATGCCTTCAGGAAGCTCAGGCCTAACAAACTGCCTGTGCTTGATTCTAACAAAAACAGTACGAGGTGATGGGTAAATAACATGAGGGCTACGTAAGGGAAAAACCACAACCACTTCATCTCCGCTAGACTGATAGCCGAACGCTCATCATATCCGTTCGCTGGAGTTAAGATTTTGAAGAAAGTGGGACGTAGCCAAGCCACTAAAACCGTAGCGAAGGCGTGCATACCGTGCGTATTATAAAACGTATCTAATAACCACCCTAAAGCAAAGCCACCGATAATCAAATAAACGGGGGGTGTTTCGATAGGCGCCTTGATGATCGCCCACAAATAAATAAAGCAGAAGCCATAGTAAAATAAGGCCAAATCGCGCAAGAACAATAGCTGCACCACGATGGATAAAACCACGCCTAGAACCCACTTGTATTGAAAGTTAGCGCCCATTTTAGTCGATTTTAGGTTTAGCTTGTTCCAATTTAGCTTGCTGACCCGCAAATTTATTCTCGATCACGTAGACATAACGCAACGTAGAGAAATGCGTTAAAAGCATCACTTTGATGTCGTGGAAGGTGCCATCGTCTTGCAATCCGACTTTAGCCACAATTCCGATCGGAATGTTCGGAGGATACACCGCATTATAATCTGAGGTCACGATCGTGTCACCTTTGACTACTTTCTTATACTTGGAAACGTCCATTAGTTCCGCGACTTCCGGCTGATAGCCTGGCCATTTGATGTAACCTAACTCGCCGGAGGATTTAATTTTCGCTGAGACCGTATTGCTCGTATGCAAGACAGAAACGATTAAGGCCAAATTCTCGGTACAAGAAATCACTTTACCCACCACACCGGTAGACGAAATGACCGCCATTCCTGGCTTAATGCCATCCTGTGAGCCTTTTTCAATCGTCAAATAATTTTGAGAATTGCGAGTGCTTTGGTCGATTACCTTACAAGCGATGGGCTTATAGCGATCAAGCGCTGCTTTGCTAAAAAAGACAGGAATATCTGCTTTTTGCTGCACCTGCGCCTGCAATTGAAAGATTTGCTGGTGGAGCTTTTGGTTCTCCAGGGCTAATTCCCCATTAATATCACGTAATTGATGATAAGAGGCTACTTCCTGGCGAGTAGACAAAATAGACGCTGCCCAGGCATTCGTCGTATTGAAAT
>JBMSJH010000039.1:0-12656 GCA_049418705.1 Aquirufa sp. | reverse complement strand
TGAGGCACCTCTAAACCAATTACCGCCACTCCCACTCGTTTACACGGAATCGCCTTCTTGATCGCAGGCGCAATCGTCTGTGCAAACTTCATCAAATCACCCAGCAATTCCGGCTCCAGATCGAAGATGTAATCCACCTCCTGTTTTGGGATCACTAATACGTGACCCTCCACTAAGGGCATCACATCTAAGAAAGCGAGAAAGCGATCATCCTCTTTGATGAGGTGACAAGGGATTTCTTTGTTGACAATTTTGGTAAATATCGTGCTCATATTAGTCGATGCGTTTCAAATTACATTTCGTGATCGGCTTAATGATCATAGGCACTTTCTCTAATTTAACGGCATCAGAATCTAGGCCAAAGTACTTGTCTTCCGAGTGTGTAAACTGCTTCACAAAGAAGTAGGCCTTCATCACCATACGATCTAATAAAGGAAGTTCGTTATCATACGACAAGAATTTCTCCAATACCACAAAACGGAAATCACCGATCACATTTTGCTCGTTCAAGGACTTGTAACGAGAGGTAATATCCACCTCACCACGAGCCACCATTTCTTCTACCACCTTACGGAAGTACAAGTTAATGCGTTGCTCCACTTTAAATCCTAATTTAAAGTTTACCTTGATGATATCATCCGGCTCAATCACCGTCACTTTGTATTCCATTGCATACGGATCATCCAAGGTATCCACGTGTACAAACCAATAGATATCGGCACGCTTTGGACGTCTTTGGAAAATAGAATAGATAATCTTTGATTCGATGTCTGACACACGACCCGCATTGGACATAAAGACTAAGTGCGTCGCATATTTCGGAATCGTTTCGTCCTTACTTAATTCTTTTAAAGGCTCAATATAATCCGATAGCTTCTCGTATTCAGTTAACTTCTTCTTAATGCGAGTCGCTCTAAACCATACCCACATGATCAAAATAATGACCCCTGCGATAAACAAGGAAACATAACCACCATGCCAGAATTTCTGCAAGTTCGCCACTAAGAAAGAACCTTCTAAAGAAACGTAAACGGCTAAGAACAAGAGAATCCACCACATATCGATCTTCTTAATATGCAAGTAATAAGCCATTAAAGAGGTCGTCATTAACATGGTCAAAGTAATTGCCAGACCATACGCAGCCTCCATATTCGCTGATTCTTTAAACCACAAAACAACTCCTACGCAGCCCATCCATAACATGATGTTAATGGAAGGAACATATAATTGACCTTTCTGATCGGATGGATAAACCAAGCGAACGCGCGGCCAAAAGTTCAAGCGAATAGCTTCTGAGATTAAGGTAAAGGAACCCGAAATCAAGGCCTGCGAAGCGATAACCGCTGCTGCCGTTGCAATCATAATACCCGTGAACAAGAACTCACGCGGTAACAATTCAAAAATTGGTTTACGTACGCCTAATAATGCCCCTTCATGAGCTAATAACCAGGCTCCTTGTCCAAAATATTGTAAAATCAAGGCAATTTTCACGAAAATCCAGCTAATGCGGATATTCTCTCTTCCGCAGTGACCTAGGTCTGAATACAAGGCCTCAGCCCCCGTCGTACATAAAAACACAGCGCCCAAAGTCCAGAAGCCAGCGGTCCCAGCTTGATGTGTCGTCAACAATTCCCAAGCATACATGGGAGAAAGTGCTCTAAAAATAGACCAATCTTGGCCAATCCAAAGTAGACCTGTAACCCCTAACATGGAGAACCATAATAACATGATAGGGCCAAAAAGCTTTCCTACCACCTTCGTTCCAAAGATTTGGAAGACAAAAAGTACCGTCAAGATAACAATCACAATAGGCACCGTATCCGTCACAAATGGCGTTCCATCCTTGTGGTGAAGCATCTTTAATCCTTCAATAGCAGAGGAAACCGAAATGGGAGGCGTAATAATTCCATCGGCTAAAAGGGTCGCCCCACCGATAATCGCTGGAAAGGTAAGCCACTTCGCATGACGTCTTACTAACGCAAAAAGGGCAAAGATCCCGCCTTCACCCTTATTATCTGCCCGTAAAATTAAAATCACATATTTTAAAGTCGTCTGTAATGTCAACGTCCAAAAAATACAAGATAATCCGCCTAATACGGTTAATGAATTAATCGGATTTTCTCCGATGATTGATTGCATTACATACAAAGGAGAGGTTCCAATATCTCCGTAAATGATCCCCATTGCCACTAACAAACCTGCGGCAGTGGCTTTACTTCTGTGTTTGTGTTCCATTATTAATCTCTAGGGAGTAAAAGTCTTATCAAACGGCTTTGTTTTTATTACTTAATAAGTGCAAAAAATGCACAAAATTGTACTATTTCTATCTGTTTTCTTGAAATATTTCAAGAAACGGATGCAAATATAGATTTAATTTCCTGATAATGAACTTCCTGTGAAATTAATTTAAGACGTAGGTGTCAACCGATTCTCCTGGCTCGATTTTGAGCACTCTAGTTAAGACTAAAAGCACTAATTTTCTGGAAGCCAGCCAGGTAGGAATTTTGGCCTCCAATGCTAATTCTGACAAGGTAATTTTACCTTTCGCCCGCACGTAATCCAATAGAAAACGTTCCACATCACCGTAAGCAAAGCTAATCCCCTCTTCGTTCTCCCTTCTCAAAATTTGCTTCATTTCCTTGCTTGCCTGAATAGTTCGATCTTTCACACGCACAAAGCAGATCGGATGCGGATCCGTTTCGAGTTGAACAAAATGGGGTTTATCCACACTTTCATATACTTGATAAACCAAAACATCCCGTCCATTATCTAATCGAATTCGATAAGCGCGGTAAGTGAAGGCAGGGAAACAATACTTCTCGATGGCCCGCTCTAATAAGAATTGCTCTTCTTCGGCGAATTTAACTCCCTCTATAACGCCCGCATCACTCACCCCCACGAAAAGATGGCCTCCTTCGGTATTCGCAAAAGCCACTAATTCTTTGACGATCTTCTCCGGATATTTAACCTTCATCTTGAACTCCAGCCGAAGTCCTTCGCCGTGACGCACTAAATTCTTTAGATTGCGAACATCTAACAAGCTCTCTTCTTCGTCTCCAAAAGGTAAATCCAATAAAATTTCTGAACCGATTCGCATGACACTCGAAGATAGCTAAATTATTTTTTTATTTATTAGTATAGTTATTCAATAGACAATGTGTACCTTTGTGTAAATATCGCTTTATGGCACCCGCAAACCTCGAAAAAGAGCTCCTTTCTAGAAACCTCCCGGAACGTATTCAGTACATTGCTGAGTATTTCGCGGGAGAAAAAATCGTCTTTTCTAGCTCCTTTGGGCAAGAAGATCAAGCGATAACGCAGGCCATAGCGAGCACAAAGTCGAACATCGAAATATTTACCCTCGATACCGGCCGCCAATTCCAAGAGTCTTATGAGTTGATGGATTTAACCATAAAAAAATACGGTATCTCCATTCAAACCTTTTTCCCTTCTACGCCTGCCGTCGAAAAGCTGGTGGCTGAAAAAGGATTTAACTCTTTCTATACCTCTGTAGAGAACCGAAAAGAGTGCTGTTTTGTTCGAAAAATGGAGCCTTTATCGCGCGCTTTACAGGGAGCCAAGGTTTGGATTACCGGATTACGCGCCGAACAATCAGAAAACAGAGCGGACATGCCCATCCTAGAATGGGATGAGAGCCGGCAACTATTCAAGATCAATCCGCTGATTGATTGGGATTTTAGCACTTTAGAAAAATACTTAAAGGATCACAAGATTCCCCAAAACCCCTTGCACAAAAAAGGGTTCATTTCCATCGGATGCGCGCCATGTACGCGGGCGATTTCGGAGGGTGAACATCCGCGTGCAGGACGTTGGTGGTGGGAGAATTCACAAAAAGAATGTGGTTTACACGCCTAATATATGCAGACAATACAAGACAAAATTGGCCATTTTCCTCGCCAACTAGAGGATGAATCCATTTACATCCTTCGCGAAGTAGCGGCGCAATTTGAGCGCCCTGCCCTACTTTTCTCAGGAGGAAAGGATTCGATTACCTTAGTTCGTTTAGCCCAAAAGGCTTTCTTTCCAGGTAAAATCCCCTTCCCTTTAGTGCACATCGACACGGGACATAATTTCCCGGAGACGATTAAATTCAGAGATTGGTTAGCGAAAGAAACGGGAGCAGAATTAATCGTGCGCTATGTGCAAGATTCCATCGACCAAGGAAAAGCGAAAGAGGAGTCTGGTAAATATGCCTCACGTAATGTTTTGCAAACGGTTACTCTATTAGATACCATCGAGGAATTCAAATTCGATGCTTGTATCGGTGGGGCGAGACGCGATGAGGAGAAGGCGAGAGCGAAGGAGCGGATATTCTCGGTGCGTGATGATTTTGGGCAATGGGATGCGAAACGCCAAAGACCTGAATTATTTGATATGCTTAACGGCCGCATCGCGGTAGGTGAAAACGTCCGCGTTTTCCCGATCTCGAACTGGACGGAACTGGATGTTTGGAACTACATCAAAGAAGAAAAGATGGAGATCCCAAGTATCTATTATTCACACAAACGCCAGGTGATTGAGCGGGATGGAATGCTTTGGGCAGATTCTGAATACCTGAACAAGGAGGCAGATGAGATTCCATTTGAGGCTACAGTTCGCTTTAGAACGGTGGGCGACATGACGTGTACAGCGGCGGTTTCTTCGGATGCTACCGATATCGATGTGATCATTGAAGAAATTCTTTCTGCCGAAATATCCGAAAGAGGGGCGCGTATCGACGACAAACGTTCAGAGGCCGCCATGGAAAAGAGAAAGCAACAAGGTTATTTTTAATTCAATCAGAGACAAGAACACATGGATATTTTACGCATAGCTACCGCAGGTTCCGTTGATGATGGAAAAAGTACCTTAATCGGACGCCTGTTATACGAGACTAATTCGATTACCAAAGATAAAATTGAGGCCCTTGAAAGTGCCTCCAAACGCAAGGGACTAGACTTTTTAGACCTATCCCTTTTAACCGATGGCTTGATCGCCGAGCGTGAGCAAGGAATCACCATCGATGTAGCGCACATTTATTTCTCCACACCTACCCGCAAGTACATCATTGCGGATACCCCGGGTCACGTGGAATACACGCGTAACATGGTGACAGGTGCCTCGAACGCGAAGGTTTCCTTAATCCTAGTGGATGCTCGCCAAGGAGTCGTAGAACAAACGGCAAGACACTTGTCGATCGCCGCGATGCTACGCATCCCGAAAGTGATCATCTGCGTGAACAAGATGGACCTAGTGCAATACCAGGAATCGACATTTAATGCCATCAAAGAAAGTTTATCCGAGTTAGTCGCTCAAACGACTTTCGAAGGACAGGAAATCAGCTTCTTGCCTATTTCTTCTTTGTACGGCCAAAACATCACCCAAAAGGCCAGTGAAATGCCTTGGTTTAGCGGCAACACGCTCTTAGGCGAATTAGAAGCCTTCGAATACGCCTCTACCCTTGCACATGCTCCAGCTCGTTTCCCAGTTCAATTTGTCGTGAGACCGATGACCGAAGCCTACCACGACTACCGTGGTTATGCGGGTAAAATCAGTTCAGGCACCTTTAAAGTGGGCGACAGCATTCGCGTCTTGCCCACGGGTCAAGAGAGTACGATTGCGACGATTGAGAAATTCGATTCTAAATTAGATCAGGCAATCGCCGGAGATTCGGTAACGATCACCCTAACGACAGACATCGATATTTCGCGTGGAAATACGCTTGTATTAGCCTCGGAAGATCAAGCACCACAATTAAAAGATTTTTCAGCCCAAGTTTGCTGGTTAGATCACACGGCATTGACTCCAGGTAAAACGTATTTATTACAACACGGAATTAATATGACGAAGGCGAAAATTTCACAAATTACGGAACGCCTAGACGTGGCGACTCAAACAGCTACAGAAGGTATCTCGAGTTTGCAACTTAACGAGATTGGTACCATTGCCTTGCGCACGGCACAACCGATTGCTGCCGATCAATATGCGGCAAATCCAGCCAATGGAGCCTTCATCCTGATCGATGAATTCTCTAATTCAACGGTAGGAGTCGGTTTCGTGAAATAAACTATTGGTATTTTTTAGGGGCGTAGAGGAAGCCAAAAGCCTCTGCGCCTTTTTTTGTATGCACCTCGTGGTGCACGTAATGCGCTTTCATGATGCGCTTCATATAGGCAGAACCCGCCTTGTATTTAATCTTGATTCGGCGGTGCACGATGATATCGTGGAAAATAAAATAGAACAGACCATAGGTCGCGATGCCTAATCCAATCCAAAAAAGTGGCCAATACTCCGGAATTTCAGCTCCAACGATGATGGTTAAGGTAGAGGATATACCGAAAACCACCGAGAAAAGGTCATTCTTCTCTAGCACATCTTTGTGATGCACGTGGTGGGATTCGTGCCAATTCCACATGATGCCGTGCATAATGTATTTATGGGTGAACCAAGCCACGCCTTCCATTCCTAAAAAAGTACCTAACCAAAGTAAAATTCCGACTACCATCATAACGCTATTTCAACCAAAATTACGGCGAATTGTTTTAAAAACCACCCTCACCTTTGGCCTAAATCAATTATCTTTGTAGGCTTATAGAACACATATGATAGATAAGAATTACGCCCCGCAGGAAATTGAGCAAAAATGGTATGCTTACTGGTTAGAAAACAAGCTTTTTGCTTCGAAACCTAACCCAGAGAAAGAGGCTTACACCATCGTTATTCCTCCTCCTAACGTCACAGGGGTGCTACATATGGGCCATATGCTGAACAATACGATTCAAGATGTCTTGATTCGGAAGGCGCGTATGGAGGGAAAAGAGGCCTGTTGGGTACCGGGAACGGACCACGCTTCCATCGCGACAGAGGCGAAAGTCGTGGCGATGTTGAAGGAAAAAGGGATTGCGAAATCCGATATTACCCGCGAGGAATTCTTAACCTATGCCTTCGAATGGAAGGATAAATACGGTGGAATTATCCTCGATCAATTAAAAAAATTAGGGGCTTCCTGTGATTGGGATCGTACGCGTTTCACGATGGAGCCATCTCTATATCAAGCGGTTATCGATACGTTTGTTCGTTTATACAACAAAGGATTAATCTACCGTGGTGTGCGTATGGTGAACTGGGATCCGCAAGGGAAAACCGCTTTATCAGACGAAGAAGTTATTTACAAGGATGTTCAGGCCAAATTATATCACATCCAATATCCCCTCGTAGATGGAAGCGGATCGGTAACGATTGCCACGACACGTCCAGAAACCATCATGGCGGATGCGGCGATTTGTGTGAATCCAGCGGACGAGCGTTATGTTCACTTGCATGGCAAGAAAGTGCGTATTCCTTTAATCGATCGCGAAATCAGCATTATTCCGGATGAATATGTGACCTTGGATTTTGGAACAGGCTGCTTAAAAGTGACGCCTGCCCATGATTTAAATGACTACGAATTAGGCTTAAAACATAAGTTACCGGTAATCGACATCTTGAATGACGATGGAACTTTGAACGAGAAAGCGGTATTATTCGTGGGTGTTGATCGTTTCGAAGCTCGCAAGCGCATCGTGAAGCAATTAACGGAAGAAGGGTATTTGACCAAAACAGACGAATACAAATCGACTGTGGGTACTTCTGAAAGAACGGGTGCGGTGATCGAACCAAAATTGTCTTTGCAATGGTTCATGAAGATGGAGGAGATGGCGAAACCTGCGCTAGACAATGTAATGAATGATAACATCCAATTGCATCCAGCGAAATTCAAGAACACCTACCGTTCTTGGATGGAAAACGTTCGTGATTGGTGTATTTCCCGTCAATTGTGGTGGGGCCAACAAATCCCGGCCTTCTATTTAGAGGATGGCACGGTGATTGTGGCGAAAGATAAAAAAGAGGCGCTTCGCATCGCTCGAGACAAATACCAGTTGTATGCCTTAGTGGAGGATGATTTGACACAAGATCCAGACGTTTTGGATACCTGGTTCTCGTCTTGGTTATGGCCTATTTCGGTTTTTGATGGTATCGAAAACCCGGATAATGAAGAGATTAAGTACTATTACCCAACAAACGATCTCGTAACTGGACCCGATATTTTATTCTTCTGGGTGGCGCGAATGATCATGGCGGGTTACGAGTGGAGAGATGAATTACCGTTCAAGAATGTGTATTTAACCGGTATCGTTCGCGATAAGCAAGGTCGTAAGATGTCCAAATCATTAGGCAACTCACCTGATCCTTTGGAATTAATCGAGCGTTTCGGTGCAGATGGCGTCCGTTCTGGATTATTATTCTCCGCACCGGCAGGAAACGACTTATTGTTCGATGACAAGTTGTGCGAACAAGGACGTAACTTCTCGAACAAAATTTGGAATGCCTTCAGATTGCTACGCGGTTTAGAAGTAGTTCCAGGTGCCTCCTTACCAGAACACGTGTTAGCGACGGCTTGGTTTACATCGAAATTAAACCAAACCATCATCGATGTTCAAGATGACTTCAGCAAATTCCGTATTTCCGATGCCCTTTTAAGCATCTATAACTTAGTTTGGGATGACTTCTGCGGTAAATACCTGGAGATCATCAAGCCAGCGTACCAAAGCCCGATTCACGCCGACACGCTACGTGATGCGTTGAGTTTATTCGATTCATTAATGCGTTTGATGCACCCATACATGCCATTTATAACGGAGGAAATCTGGCAGGTGATCGACGAACGTGCAGGAGGAGCATCCATTTGCAAAGCAGAATTCCCAGTTTCGGGTCCTGTTGATGCTGCGCTAGTGGCTCAATTCGATGTCGTATTCGAAGTGGTAACGAAGATTCGCGAGATTCGTAATTCGAAACAGTTATCGCCTAAGTTAGCGTTAGCACTTCACATTAAAGCGGAGAATCAAGCGGCTTATGCCCCTGTCGAGGCCATCTTAGTGAAACTAGCGAACCTAGAGTCTATCACCTTTGTTTCTGATGCGGTAGCTGATGCCCAAACCTTCGTAGTAAAGGCGGATCAATTCTTCATTCCATTAGCGAATGACGAAGATCCAGCCGTTGTGAAGGCGGAATCAGAAAAGGAATTAGCCTACCTACAAGGGTTCAAAAAATCTGTCGAAGCAAAATTAGCGAACGAGAAATTCGTTGCGAATGCGAAACCAGATTTAGTGGAGCGCGAAAGACAGAAACTAGCTGACGCGGAAACCAAGATTCAATCCTTACAAGAATTGCTAGCTCGTTTAGGATAATGAAAATTCTCTACGCTGTACTTTTCAGTTTGCTGCTTTGGTCCTGTTCTTCAGAAAAGGAGGCTTCGGCCGTTACCATCGAGTGGGATTTCCAGCGTGTAGAGCGAGAAATGGCATCCGCGAAATCGGAGGCAGAAATGGCGAATTTATTGTCGAAGCACCCCGAAATCAGCGTTGGTTATTTCGGTGCGACTCCTTCGAATGCCCCATATTTAGCTCAGGATTTATTCCGTTTGTATGCGAATCCAGATTTACGCAAGTTCTATGATCAGAGTCAAGAGGCTGGTTTTTTCGGCGGTGATGCGCTAGAAAAAGAGTTAAAAGAGGCTTTCACTAAGATTCAACAAGAATTTCCTGGTGTCAAAACACCCAAAATCAGAACCGTATTCTCGGGATTTGGTGGGATCGGTGGTGGAGAATATACTGCCCAAAATTTAGTTGTTTCTGACTCCCTGATTATCGTGGGTTTAGACTACTTTATGGGCTCGAAAGGTCTTTACAAGGCCCCTAATGTCTACGAATACCAGCTGCGCAAGCTAGAGCCTCAAGCGCTGGTAGCTCAAATCATCCTGCAGTATTCTGCCTTTTTGATTAAACAAACAGACAATGATGTCAGTTTATTAAGCGATATGATTTGGTATGGAAAGGGCTACGTTTTCACGAAAACGATTTTGCCATCCGTACCTGATAGCCTCCTTTTTGGCTATACGCAACAAGAAATTGCGGAGACGAATGCCTTCCAAAAAGAAGTTTGGGAACATTTTATCGATCGTAAATTGTTATTCAGTACCGATAAGGCAGTCAAGTCAAAGTACCTAGACGAACGACCAAAAACGACCGAAATTGGCCCAGCATGTCCAGGCGGCATTGGCCGATGGTTAGGATGGCGAATTGTGGATTCCTATTGGAAACAAAAGCCTAAGACAACGTTAGCAAAGATATTGACTGACCCGGAAGCAAATCGACTATTCCTCGATTCAGGCTACCGCGGCGAAGCAGATAAAAAATAAGATGGCAAAAAAACAGCACGGTGATATAGGCGGAGGAGTAGATCCAAAAGATGCCGTTAAAGTAAGCAAACAAGGTCTTTCTAAGGCCATCAAGATCTTCCGTTTTGTCGTTCCCTATAAGTGGACCTTCATTATCGGGATGGCCTTTCTCTTGCTTTCAAACCTAACAACCCTGAGCTTTCCCCTTTTAATCGGTGAAATGACGAAGGTCATCGAAGGCAAATCCGAGTATAAAATCAACGAGGTTACCCTGTTCTTTTTCGCGGTTTTAATCGTTCAAGCCATCCTTTCTTTCTTCCGCATCTATACCTTTGCGCAAGTCTCAGAGAAGGCCATGCGAGATGTGCGTCAGACTTTATATGCTAAAATCATCACACTTCCCATTTTCCATTTCGAGAAAAGACGCGTCGGTGAGTTAATGAGCCGCATTACCTCGGATATCACGCAATTACAAGACGTATTATCAATCACACTTGCGGAATTCTTCCGCCAGGTTTTCACCCTCGTAGGTGGCGTGGCGTTAATTACCTACATCTCCTGGAAGCTGACTTTGTTCATGTTAGCCACCTTCCCGGTCTTGGTGATTTCAGCAATCGTGTTCGGCAAGTTTATTCGGAAGATTTCCAAAAAAGCCCAAGACGAACTCGCTAACACCAATATCATCGTGGAAGAAACCTTGACTTCGATTCAAGCAGTCAAAGCCTTTACGAACGAAAAATACGAGGTAGATCGCTACACCACTTCCTTAAATAAAGTTTTAGGAGAAGCTTTAAAAGCTGCGACGCTACGTGGTGGTTTTGTAAGCTTTGTAATCTTTGCTTTATTCGGTGGAATCGTGGGAGTCGTTTGGTACGGTGCCGCTCTTGTGGCTCAAGGCGATCTAATCTTAGCAGATCTATTAACCTTCATTTTCTACACGGCCTTTATCGGAGGCTCCGTGGGTGGTTTAGGCGATATTTATGCCCAATTACAGAAGACTATTGGCGCCTCAGACCGTATTCTTGAAATCTTAGGCGATCCATCGGAGATTGATTTAACTCGCGATACGACTACTTCTGCGGTCGCTTTCGGCCAAATAAAAGTACAAGACCTCGAGTTCTCCTACCCTTCACGCCCATCGGTTCAAATCATTAAAGGAATCAACTTTACCATTGAACCCGGCCAAAAAGTTGCCATCGTAGGTACTTCAGGAACTGGTAAATCAACTCTTGCCCAATTGCTGATGCGTTTCTACGAACCTTCGTCAGGCTCCATTTCCTTGGGAGATCGTTCAATCGCAGATATCGACATTACTGATTGGCGTAAAATGGTTGCCCTAGTACCCCAAGAAGTACTTTTATTCGGTGGAACCATCCGTGAAAATATTGCCTACGGTAAACCAGGCGCGACGCAAGAAGAAATTGAATCAGCTGCCGAATTAGCCTATGCCAAAGAATTCGTCGAATCCTTCCCAGAGAAATGGGATACTATGGTAGGTGAACGCGGCGTAAAATTATCAGGTGGCCAAAGACAACGCATCGCCATTGCCCGCGCCATTCTCAAAAACCCAAAATTCTTATTATTAGACGAAGCCACCAGTGCACTCGATTCAGAATCAGAAAAGTGGGTACAGTCAGCATTAGAAGAGCTCATGAAAAACCGAACGAGTTTGATCATCGCACACCGATTATCTACCATTCGTTCAGCCGATTTGATCATCGTGATGGAAGAAGGCAAGATCGTAGAATCGGGTTCACACGAAGAATTAATGAAGAAGAAATCGGGTATTTACCAAAATATGGTCAAATTGCAAACCGAACATTTAGGCTAAATGAGTTCCACGTATTCCCTTTCGGACTTTGATCTACGATCAACCCCTTGCAGACTAGACGTTCTGTCTTCTTTTCAAGCGGTAGATTTTGCCTTAAGTCAGGGAGATATTGAACAAAAGCTGAGTGAGCAATACGACCGTGTCACCATCTACCGCACACTTAAGACATTCCTTTCATCAGGATTATTACACAAAGTATTAGATGATAACGGAGGCGTTAAATACGCTTTGTGTAAAGAACTATGTCACCAAGGTGATCATCACCACCAGCACGACCACGTGCATTTCAAATGCAATCAATGCGGCCAAACTACTTGTCTAGAAACCGTACACATCCCCACCATTGTTCTTCCAGCTGGCTTTATTAAGCAGGAGAGTAATTTGTTGATTCAGGGGGTATGTGACAGTTGTCAGTAGGCAGTAGTCAGTGGGCAGTCGACAGTGGACAGTGGGCAGTCGCTAGTCCGAAGGGAGGGAGTCCGGAGTAACTAGCTCTATCTCTACTCTACACTCTCTACTCTATTTCTGCTGTCCACTGACGACTGTCGACTGACGACTAGTGACTATTATGCAAAAAAAAACCGCTCTCCTAGGAGGCGGTCTTTTTTA
>JBMSJH010000038.1:0-12950 GCA_049418705.1 Aquirufa sp. | reverse complement strand
GTTCCAAATTGAATATCCCAAAATGGAGCTGATCACGACCCAACAATTTAATTACATCAAGAATTATGTCAATACCTTTGAGAAGAGTCTACAGGAAGAAAGTGGATTGAAACCAAGCGCTGCTTACCGTTCCATGATGGATATGCCTTCGTTTGTTAATTACTTCATTTTAAATGAGACAGTTCGGAATGTGGATGGCTACCGTTTGAGTTCGTATCTCTACAAGGATAAGGAATCTTTAGGGGGTAAAATTAAAATGGGACCAGCTTGGGATTTTAATATTGCTTTTGGGAATGCCGATTACCTCAACGGGTGGATGACGAATGGCTTTGTGTACAAGGCGATGGAGAATGAGGGAGGCCAAAATGATGCCTGGCAGGTTCCTTTTTGGTGGAATAAATTAGTACAAGATGCAAGCTTTAGAAAGGCAGTGGCCACACGTTGGAAAGAAGTTCGAAAGACTTTCTTGAATACAAATTCACTTTTTGCCTCCATTGATTCCGCTCAGGTGGTTCTAAAGGAACCTTTAATTCGAAACTTCCAAAAATTCCCCCTAATGGGTCGTAAAATCTGGCCTAATTATTACGTTGGATCAACTTTGAGCGATGAAGTGAACTGGCTCAAAAACTGGATACAAGGGCGATTAACCTGGTTAGATGCACAATTAGCCATTTATGATAATCCCATCCTAGGGAATGAACAAGTTGAATTGCCTTCTTTGGTGTATCCTAATCCGTCCAAAGGACTTTTTACTTGGCGATTTACTCTATCTAAATCAGCCGAAGTCAATTACCAGGTACTAGATCTGCAAGGGCGTGTGTTAATTAGCTCAAAAAGCCTTAATTTTGGGGCAGGGGAGCAGATTTATACTTTAGATTTCTCCAACCTACCTGCCGGATCTTATCTGTTTCAATGGAATGCAACAGAAGGATCAAGTCAAAAATTAAGGTTAACTATTTCGAATTAATATGTCTACGATTATAGCTCAATTTCAACGTACCCGTTCAGCTGCGGCCTCTTTAGCGATGGCTAGTGGGGAGACTAGAAATGCGATTCTTCGTCATATTGCTTTATTAATTCAGGAAAAGTCGGCAGACATTTTGCAGGAAAATCAAAAGGATTTGGATCAAATGTCGGTAGATCATCCCATGCGTGATCGTCTAAAATTAACGCCAGAAAGATTAGTTGATTTAGCGGAAAGTGTGATTTCGGTGACCCAATTGCCAGATCCTGCAGGCCATGTTTTATCACAAAAAACGCTACCTAATGGATTAGAATTAACAAAAATAACGGTGCCCTTAGGAGTGGTGGGCGTTATTTTTGAATCTAGACCCAATGTGACCATAGACGTAGCTGCGCTATGTATTCGTTCCGGAAATGCGGCGGTTTTACGAGGTGGTTCAGATGCCTTTCATACAAATACCATTTTAGTGGATATCGTTCATCAAGCCTTAACGCAGCAAGGGATTTCAACGGATGTGGTATACTTGATGCCGACTGACCGTGAATTAGTTTCTACTTTATTAACGGCGGTTAAATACATTGATGTAATTATTCCTCGTGGCTCTGAAGCCTTGATTCAGCGCGTGAGAAAAGAATCTTTAGTTCCTACCATAGAAACGGGGGCTGGGGTTTGTCATACCTATGTGGCCGGATCTGCAGATTTGAAGATGGCAGTGGAGGTAGTGGTGAATGCCAAAGTCTCCCGGCCTTCTGTCTGTAATTCCCTAGATACCATTGTGTTACACCGTTCCATTGCTTCGGAATTTTTAGCTCAGATGAAGGAGCCGTTTACAGCACACGCGGTAAAAGTATATGCGGACGAATCATCCTATGCGATTTTAGAATCGCTAGGTTACCCATTACTCGAGAAGGCAGCTGTGGCTGATTTTGGTCGCGAATTCTTAGATTTTGCTTGCTCCATCAAGGTAGTGGATGATTTCTCTGAAGCGCTCGCTCATATTGCTACTTATTCTTCGCGACATTCCGAAGCAATTATCACATCGGATGAATCGGAAGCTAACTATTTCCTTTCGGCTGTAGATGCAGCGGCTGTGTATTGGAACGCGTCTACCCGATTTACGGATGGTGGACAATTTGGTCTTGGAGCTGAAATCGGAATTTCTACTCAAAAATTGCACGCCCGCGGGCCCTTTGCATTGGAGAAATTAGTGACAGAAAAATGGATAGGTAAAGGCCAGGGCCAAATCCGTTAAAATTCGTGATCCAATCCCATTCTCTGCTTCATTTCCACTAAAATAGGGTGCTTTTGGGATAAGAATTCGTATTTATCCGATTGTGTGTAAATCAGCTTTTTATCAGACACGTCACCTTCAATGAGATCTAAGCTCAAATCAATCGAGTCATTTTTCAATTTCTCTCTTAATTGAGTCAATAATTCCAACTTCAAGGAGTCATTAAATTGTTGAATCTGTACTTCGCCTTCCACCTTCATGTGAATCACTGAATCGACTAGACTAATCTCTCGATTCATCATCACATATTTGTTGATGAAATTGCCCTGCTTAAATCCTTGGGCAATTTGGGTCCAAACAAAATTCAGTTCCTCAAAAGTAAAAGGCTCATTCTGCGCCTTTCCTTGAACACTAGCCTCATCCGCACTTTCTGATTGATTCGCACTGACCACTTTCTTCGCACTACGTAACCCATGGCTGCTAGGTTTAGGAGCTGGGATTTCGGGAGTCACCGCAATGGGTGTAGGTGCTTCGACTGCAGGCGCAGTAGTTGTAGGGGCTACGGAAACCGCAGCCGGAGCTATCGGTTTACTCTCAGACTTTTTTCCGGCGCCACCCTCCACCGCAGGTTGTGCTGCAGGTTGGTAGACCGACGGCAAATAATTGATCTTAAGTAAGGTAAGCTCTACGTGAAGACGGGCATTTTTCGCTGCTTTGTAATGAATCTCGCATTGAGAACAAAGATTCATAGCTGAAAGTAGGAAGGAGGCAGACGTCTTAGCGCATTGAGCCTGGAATTTTGCCCGATTTTCCTCGCTTAACTCCATGAGGGCAAGCGTCTTCGGATCTTTGGCAAATAATAAATTACGAAAATGCTCAGAAAGTCCCGAGATGAATTGCTGTCCATCGAAACCTTTGCGCATAATCTCGTCTAATAAAACGAGCGCGTCCGTATGCTGCTGGTTAACAAAGAAATCTGTTAACTTAAAATAATAGTCACTATCTAAAATGTGCAGGTTCTCCAATACATCCGCATGTTTTAGCGAATTGTCTGTTGAGAAGGTGACATTTAAGTCAAACATGGACAACGCGTCACGAAGTCCCCCATCTGCCTTAATGGAAATCAATTCTAAGGCAGCAGGCTCTGCATTGATACCTTCTTTACTGGCGATAGAGGCCAGGTGAGAAGCCATGTCTTTCCACTGGATGCGGTTGAAATCAAAGATTTGGCAACGAGATAAAATCGTAGGCAAAATCTTATGTTTTTCCGTCGTCGCTAAAATAAAAATGGCATAGGACGGTGGTTCTTCTAAAGTCTTTAAAAAGGCGTTAAAGGCAGCAGCCGATAACATGTGGACCTCATCGATGATGTAGATCTTGTATTTTCCGTTTTGAGGAGGATAACGAACTTGATCAATCAGGTTACGAATATCTTCAACAGAGTTATTCGAAGCGGCATCTAGCTCGTGAATTGTTAATGAGGTATTTTCTTGAAATGAATGACAAGACGAACATTTTCCGCAGGCTTCACCGTCCGCTCCTAGATCTTGGCAATTAATCGTCTTCGCAAGAATACGCGCACAAGTCGTTTTTCCCACACCTCTCGGACCACAAAACAAAAAAGCTTGTGCTAGATGATTCGATTTAATCGCATTCTTGAGGGTGGTGGTAATATGACTTTGGCCTACCACAGAATCAAATAGGGTAGGGCGGTATTTACGCGCTGAAACGATGAAATTTTCCATAATCAAATTTACCTTTTTAAGCCTTAATTCCCAAATGCCTTACGGGATTCTAATCACCGCGCTCACCGGGAAATGATCTGTCGGATATTTGTTTTCCCAAGTCTCGCTATGTGTCGTATGTTGCAATACGACAGGCCCGTTTTTAACAAATACATAGTCAATGTGTTTGCCTTCCTGTTCCTTCGTGAATCCATTAAAAGAGCTGTAGGGGCCATAGTGGCCATTATGGCTAATCTTTTCCGTATCGATCACTCGGGCTGGATTTTTGGGGTCTACTAGGATTTGAATCGGTTCGTCATCAGGTGTGGCATTGAAATCCCCTGTTAAAATGACTGGAGCTTTTCCAGCGATTTCTGCGATTTTTCGCAAAACGAGCTTCGCACTTTCTCTACGTGCCACTTTGCCCAAATGATCGAAATGGGTATTAAATACGAAGAATTTCTTCCCCGTTTTTATTTCTTGAAATTGGCCCCAGGTTACCACACGGCGACAAGCCGCATCCCAGCCAAAGCCTACTTTGTCGCAGGAATCGGAAAGCCAAAATGTACTTTCTTTTATCAACTTAAACTTTGATTTGCGGTACATCAAAGCAGAGAATTCTCCTTCCGCTTTGCCATCATCGCGGCCTTTGCCGAACCAGCCAAAACCAGGTAATTCTTTTTCTAAATCTGTTATTTGATGTAAAAATGCCTCTTGTAAACCGATGATGTCTGCCTGGTGGTAACGGATAAGTTCGCCGCAGTGTTTGCTCCGGTATTTCCATTGGTTTAGGCCATCAGATTCCGTATCAAGGCGGACATTGAAGGTCATCGCTTTAAGTTGTGCGGATGCAGATGGGCCCACTAATAGCAATAGAAAGCAGGTAAAGGCTTTTAAAATCTGCATCACCTGTGGAAAAACTTGATCATTTTTTCCGTTTTGAATGACGAAATCAGCGCCCCATAAATAGTTTTTGGGCTTCGGTTGCAGGTCAATTATTTGCATCGTTTCCATATAACTCATGTTACTTCTTTTTTGAATGTTTTGAATACGTTCACTCAAAGGGGCATCCACTGTGATGATTTGTGAAATAGGCTCTGGTTTCTTTTGCGGTGTGATGAGGGCCGATTCGTATAAGCAGAAGGGGGCATCAGGAGTAGCCGCAAACCATTCTGTTGCTTTTTGTCGAACCGCTGGATGAATGATGGCATTTAGGTGGGCCACATCGCCTGGGTATTTTTGGAGTAAACCCTTAATCCAGGCACGATTATAGCTTCCATCCGGGAGGTAGGATTTAGGCCCAAACTCCGCAATAATCGCTTCTTTTACAGCCGTATCTTGATCACAAATTTCACGTGCTGCTTTGTCAGCCTCGAAAACAGGGATGCCTAAACACGAAAAAATCCGGCAAATAGTTGATTTGCCGGATCCGATTCCGCCTGTAATTCCGATGAATGGTTTCAGGCCTGTAGTCATATCGATTACTCTTCTAAACGAGACGATGCATCTTTCGAGATCGCTGTTTTTTCAAATACCATGCGAACACCTTTGCTAGAATCTACTTCTACAACGATGGTTTTTTCGCGAATCGTTACCACTGTGCCGTGTGCACCACCGATAGTAACAACTTTATCTCCTGTCTTTAATTCTTCAATGAATTTTTTCGCTTCTTTCGCTTTTTGTTGCTGTGGACGAATCATGAAGAAATAAAATACCACGAAAATTCCTCCAAAAAGGATGATTTGCATGTAGGCAGGACTCTGAGCTTGTAATAATAACATGTTTTTATTTTTTAGGTAAGACTTCTACTTTAAATGCCATTCTGTTCTCCGTTGGAAGCGTATTACAGTAGGCGGTAATGGACTTTTGCAATTTCCCTTCTTTCCCTTTTGAATCAAATTTCACACGTATGAAACCCTTTTTCCCAGGTTGAATAATCTCTGTCGTCCATTTAGGTGTCGTGCACCCGCAGGAGGCATTTACAGAGATAATTTTCAAAGGCAAATTGCCGGTATTCTTAAAATTGAAGGTGTGAAAAACACTATCTCCTTCGGTGATTCTGCCTAGTGAAACGTAGGGTTTATCTACTTTCAAAATGGGCTGTTTTTCTGCGCTTGGTTTTAATGCGGCTGGAATGGCATTTTCCGTCGCATTATTCGCCTCTTTTTGCTGATTTGTGCAGGAGAGCATCCCAACTAAACAGAATAAAAGGAGAGCCTTGCGCATTTTATTTAGCCTTGATTTGGGTCATCATTTTTTCCACGTCCTCAAGCAATTTTTCTGCCTTGATTTTCGCGTCTTGCACCACTTTTTTACCTTCTGATTTTGCGGTAGTTTCGATCACCTCTTTACCATCCACGATATCATTAATCAATTGCTTTAATTGATCACGGTATTTATTTAATTGATAGTACAATTTGTTACGTGTATTTTCCCCTTTATCTGGAGCGTATAAAATACCGATAACCGCACCTGCAGCAGCACCTACTACGAAGGCCCAAAAAGATCTAGATGATTTGCTCATTTTATTTGTTAGCTATGTCGATTAATCCTCGACCTGATTTATTAATCACTTTTTCGTGAACTAGGCGGTTCGAAACCACGTCTAAAATACCGTTGATAAACTGGCCAGACTTCGGTGTCGAATAGTTTTTAGCTAGTTCGATGTACTCGTTAATACTTACTTTCACTGGGATGCTCGAGAATTTTACCATTTCTGCTAGCGCCATCTTTAGGATAATAAAATCCGCAACCGCTAAGCGATCTGACTCCCAGTTTTTCGTTTGGTCACCGATCCAAGCACTTAATTGCTTGTCTTCTGTAACGCTGTAATCGAATAATTCTTCAAAGAATAATTTATCGTCCTCCCATTGGATCGCGAGTGGTTGTAAACTTAAGTCTTCCAAAGCCTCTATTTTAAAGGTTTTAGTCGCTAAACTCTTCACCACATCCTTATTCAAAGACCAATTTAAATCTTTTTCCTCAAAATACTCCGTCATCGACTCGTGTTTTAAAAGGAAATTTTTCAGCACATATTTGACGAATTCTAAATCATCTTCGAACTTTTTACCTGCTGTGGGAAGGTAAGTTAAGAAGGTTTCATCGGTCAAGATGTTCTCGATAAATAATTTCTTGATTAAATTTTCTTCATCTTCCGACCAGCCGATGTGATTTTTCTCGAAGGCACGTTGTAAATCTCCCCATTTGGACAAAATATACAAGACCTTGTTCTTAGCAAGTAAGGATGTCTTCGTGTTATTTTCCAAAAGTCGTCTATTCTCATCCCAAAGGGCAATAATAGGCAACTGCTGTAAGTAATAAAGGATTTTTAAGTACTGCTTGTTAATCGCCTCAACCTCTACCACCATGTCTTGCTTCAGGCGTTTCGCGATTTGTTTCACGTTCGCTTGGTACAATTTATAGACTGATTGAGCCGCTTCTTGCGCTTCTGCGGGAATGCTTTCTTCGGAAGTGATTTCTTGGAAATACTCTTTTAATTGAATCTCGGCTAGTTGTCTCAGGCCCTCTAAACGAGGCATTTGGTCCTCTTTTGAGACCATAAGGGATAAATCAGGCTGAAAAATGGTCGCTAAACCATCAAAAGCTAATTGATATTGGGCACGTTCTTGTGTGTAAAAAGCATACAATTGCTGAAATGCTTTGACCCGTAGTAATCTCCTGTTAACCATCCGAAAAAAAAGAGCGTCTTGTTTGAATTCCAAAATTAAGAATTTTAATTGAGAAAGGTCCTATCTTTGTGGGCAATTAATCAATTTATGGGCGCGCTAAGTCATATCAATCAGTATTTCTGGAAATATAAGTCGCTACTCATTTTGGGGATTTTATTTACCCTGCTATCGAATTTCTTCGGCGTTTTTCCTGCTCAATTAGTGCGATATGCACTCGATTTAGTGACTGAAACCATCGCCATTTATTTTCTTTTCAGTCAGTTTACTTTACAAAAGGCTTTTTACGAAATTTTTGGTTTCACCCTGTTTTTTTATGGTGGCTTGATCATTTTGATGGCCATTTTGAAAGGAGTTTTCCTGTTTTTAGTTCGTCAAACACTGATTGTGATGTCCCGTCACATCGAATTCGAATTAAAAAATGAGATTTATACGCAGTACCAAAAACTGCCTTTGTCCTTCTATAGACAACAAAATACGGGAGATTTAATGGCTCGTATCTCCGAAGACGTAGGAAAAGTGCGGATGTATGTAGGACCCAGCATCATGTATGGCCTTAATTTGATCACAGTATTTATCTTGGTGATTTATTCTATGTGGCAGGTGAATCAAAAATTGATGTGGTACGTTTTGATGCCCTTGCCCATTTTGTCCTTGAGTATCTATTATGTTAATTCGGTCATCATCCGAAAGTCTGAGGAAATTCAAGGTGCTCTATCTCAAATTTCCACCTTTGCGCAAGAAGCGTTTTCAGGTATTCGAGTGTTGAAGTCCTTTGTCAGAGAGCGAAAATCAGTGAATTCATTTGCCGAAGCCTCTAATGCCTACCGCTCTAAATCGCTTGGTTTGGTGAAGGTGGATTCGTTGTTTACTCCCTTGATTGCCTTATTAGTGGGATTTTCTACCATTTTAGTGGTATATATTGGTTCTCAAGAGGTAATTGCTGGTCGAATGACGGTGGGCAATATCACCGAGTTCATTATGTACGTGTTTATGCTGACTTGGCCGGTGACGGCTTTGGGTTGGACTAGTTCTCAGATACAAAGAGCTGCCGCCTCTCAGAAGCGAATTAATGAGTTTCTAGAAGCAAAATCAGAGTTGATGCCTGGGAAGCAGATACGCCAAGATATTGTGGGGAATTGGGAATTTAAGGACGTAAGCTTTGTTTATCCAGGTTCTGATCGCCCTGTTTTAGAGAAGATTAATTTGAGCATTAAAGCTGGAGAATCCGTGACTTTATTAGGCCAAACCGGTTCCGGTAAATCTACCGTGGCACTTCTAATGGCACGTTTTTATGACCCTAGCTCTGGAGAGATTTTACTCGATGGGATACCTCTGAAAGATTGGGATATTGCCTGGGTGCGCTCTTTTGTAGGTTTTGTTCCGCAGGATGTCTTTTTGTTTTCAACAAGTATCTCGGATAATATTCGTTTTGGAAATGATCAGCTAGATCAAGAAGCCATTGAAACGGCAGCGAAGCAGGCGGATGTATATGCTAACATTATGGAGTTTCCAGATCGTTTCGAGACTATCTTAGGGGAACGCGGTATCACTCTTTCTGGTGGCCAAAAACAGCGGGTGTCCATTGCCCGAGCTTTGGCAAAAAATCCGAAGATGCTCATCTTAGATGATTGTCTTTCTGCGGTAGACACGCACACGGAACACACCATTCTGGAAAATTTAAAGCAGGTAACCAAAGGGAAATCTTCGCTAATTATTTCTCACCGTGTTTCCTCCGCTCGATTAGCGAACCGAATCTTTGTGTTATCAGAAGGTAGAATCGTCGAAAGCGGAACGCATGACGAATTAATGAAAGACCAAACGCTGTATTTTGAGCTTTACCAGCAACAGTTGAACGAGGAATTACAACAAGTTTCCGCTCAATCGAATTAATTCAATTTCAGCCGATTTAGCCGCAAACTTTGCCTCAATCAAGCGTGTTTCAGCCGCTACGGCATTTCGTTGTACTTCACGTAATTCATAAGAAGTGGCAATTCCCACTTTAAAACGATCGAAAGCGATGTCAATGTTTTGTTTCGCAATCGCATAGTTTTCTGTCTCTAACTGAATCAAATTCAAAGAGTTCTCGTAGGTCACGTAGGTTCTTTCTAAAGCAGATAACAAGGCATTCTTTAAATCTTCGATTTGCATAGAAGCGATTTCTGCATTGATTTTCGCGTTTTGAATTCTACGCTTCTGGTTATATCCATCAAAAATATTGATAGTAGCACGTAAGCCATAGTTGAAAACATCACTGCTACCTTTCTCCACGCCAAAACCAGCCCCATTCGCCACACTATTTAAGTTATATCCGGCTAATAGATCGATTTGTGGTTTCTGCTGACTCTGAATATTTTTCGTCTCTAAATCGCTAATTTTTTTCGATAAAATAGCCCCGATTAGCGCTGGATTTTGAGATAAGGCGCTCATTTTTAATTCGCTAAGTGTCAACTTAGGTAACAAGTCAATGGTATTGTTGATGCTAAAGTCCGCTTTATATTCTTTTATGAGCAAGGTGTTGAAACCAATCTTAGTGTTAGTGAAAGCTTGCTCTTGGGCGATTAATAAGGCTTTATCTTCATTGAAATCTACTTGTGCGGAGTAATAATCCACCTTTGAGCCTTGTCCCACCTCGTAGCGATCTTTGGCTAATTTTAAGCGGTCGTTAGAGATTTCTAGCCCTTTTTTGAAGTTATTTACGCGAAGGCTTTGGCGTATAATATCATAATAAGTCGTGGAAATTAAAGCGATTAGGTTCTCAATGTTACTCTCAGTTTGCTTCGCACCTAAGTTTTGTAATTCCTTAAATCGATCACGCAGGATAAACATCCCTTTTCCATCATACAGCGTCCAAGCCATCGCCACACCCGCATTCCCTGAGTTAGAATTAACCCCAGACTGAACGAGAGGAGGACGTAAACCACCAAAAAATGACTGATTCAATCCCGATACCGTATAGTTTTTATTAGCTGATCCAGTGATTGTGGGTAAAAAACCCGCATTACCTAGACTATTCTCATTTGCTGCAATTCGCTCTCTTTGTCTCGAAATTTGAATCGAATATTGTTTCGTGATACCTTGTTGGATCGCTTCTTCTAAGGTCAATATTTGTTGTGCTTGCGCCATAACAGGGCACAACAAAGCGATAAAATAAAGGCGGATATGTTTCATAGAAATAGGTTGCGTATTTTCAATGTAACAAACTTAGGAAAATCTGTGCACATTAGGAAGACGAAAGCCTATAAGTACCCATAAGGCATTTTTCATAGAAAAGAGTACTTTTGTCTCATGATTTCGCATCTCTACATTTACCCCATTAAATCATTAGGAGCCATCTCTTTGCAAAAAGTAGTGATGGAAAAAGAAGGCTTAAGGGGTGATCGTCGATTTATGCTAGTGGATGCGCAAGGCAAATTTATCACCCAACGAACCAGACCGGAATTAACGCGTTTTGTGCTATCTGAAACAGTAGGAGGTTTTTTGGTAAAGGATGTTATATCCGGATTAGAGAAGGAATTACCCTGGTTTCCTGTTTTAGGGTCTTACTTGAATGTGGAGATTTGGGAGGATAATTTACCTGCGCGGGAAGTACTGGAGGGTTGGTCTGATTGGTTTTCCAAAGCTCTTGCTGAATCGGTGAGCTTAGTTCAACTTACTGAGGAAAGTCCCCGGGAGATGAAGGCGAAGTACCAAACGGATTTAGCTAAAAATACCTCCTTTGCGGATTCCTTGCCCCTTTTAGTGGTAGGTTCAGCTTCTTATCAAGCCTTAGAAGATCGGATGGAGCAAGAAGTAGATCGTTTGCGTTTCCGACCTAACATCATAGTCTCCTCTAAAGAGCCATTTATCGAAGATTCTTGGGCAGAAATTCAGGTAGGGGAGCTTCGACTATCTGGTGCCAAGCCTTGTGCTCGATGCCCTTTAGTGAATGTGGATCCCTATTCTGGAGAATCAGATAAAAAGACATTAAAGACGCTGGCTTCGTTTCGAACCTTGAATAACAAGGTCTATTTTGGTCAACAATTTGTTCCGATTTCGCTAGGAGAAATCCAAGTGGGTGACATGGTTCAGGTAATCCGAACTCAAGATGCGGTTTATTAAGTTTTCTTCCCTTGAAGTTGTCATTGGGGCTGTTTTATACCAAATTTTTCTTTCAGAATTCTATTTACATGCCTTTCCATCCCTTCAAGAGGGGGTAATTTTAGCCTTAGTGGTTTGGTTTTTTTATCTACTAGACCGGCAAGTCGATAATCTTTTTCTACCTTCCCAAGATCAAAGGCATCAATTCCATGTAGAACATCAACGCGTGTTGCGTGTTCTAATGGGGGTGATTTTAGCCGCTATTTTATGTTTATTGCCTTTTGTTAGCGCTGCGGTTTTATATGCAGGAGTGATGCTTGCCATGGCTGTCGTTTTGTATGGATTTTGCACACACAAAGGCTGGCTTCAACAAGAAAAAGAATTGTGTACAGCCGTTTTGTATGCTGTAGGTGTCGGTTTAGTGGTATGGGTTCGAGAGCCTCGCGCTTTTTTAGGAGTGCTTGCTTTAGCTGCATTGGCGTATCAAAATCTCTGTTATTTTGCGCTTTTAGAGGGTCAAAGTGCATTTTATACGTCGCGTTTACGAAAGTCTGAGTGGGTGATTATGGGCCTGTTGAGCGGAATGTATGCGAGTGGCCAGGATCTTTTCCTGGTATTACCTTTTTTGGTTACATTTGGGATAACGTTCCTTTTGTCCCGAATGTCGCTGTCTGAGGATCGGCGAATTTGGGCTGATTTGGCGTTTTGGAGTCCACTTATTTATCTACTACATGGGATTTTTTCAACATAAAGACGCGTACAAAGCTTTGCAATTTCCGGAATTTAGGGCTTATGTCACTGGAAATACCCTTTTTACGATAGCCTTGTTGATTCAAGAAGTCGTGCTTGCCTACGAGATTTATAAGATTACGCATAATCCGCTTGCCTTAGGCTTGATTGGATTGGCTGAGGCAGTTCCTTTTATTTCTTTGGTGTTGTTTGGAGGTCATTTTGCGGATAACCGGGATAAGAAAAAAATCATGCAAGTGACGCTTTCCATGATCATTGCGTCTTCCGTATTTCTCTTGTACTCGAGTACGCAACTGCAGTCAGCGGATCAGGATTTCCATATCTATTCGATCTACGCGGTCATTTTTATTATCGGTCTTTCCAAAGGTTTTTTCAGCCCCGCCGCTTCCTCTCTCAATCCCTTTTTAGTGCCTAAAGAGGTGTTTGCGAATGCAGCTACCTGGAATAGTTCGTTCTGGCAGTTAGGATCCATTTTAGGTCCGGGGGTGGCTGGATTTTTATACGCCTATGCAGGA
>JBMSJH010000037.1:0-12995 GCA_049418705.1 Aquirufa sp. | reverse complement strand
ACGTGAATAACGCGAATGGTTTCGATGACTTGAACTACCCATACAACACGGGTGCGGATGGTCCAGGTAACTGCTGCGGATTCTTCCAACCTTCGTTCTCATTAGCTAACGCGTACCGTACAGTAAACGGTTTGCCTATCTTAACTGAAACAGCTGGTGCTCCAGATTATAACTTACCTGCTAACGCAGTTAAGCATGACTTTGGTGTTAACTCTTCTGCAGCGTTTACTGAAGATGCAGGTCCATTAGATCCACGTATTGACCACACTATCGGTCGCCGTGGTATCCAATACTTAGACTGGATCGAGCACCCAGGTGCTAACTGGATTCGTAAGCAAGATTATGCGGGTCCATATTCTCCTAAGAAATACGTTTACTACAAGCGTCAAGAGAATACATTAACGGACGGTTCTTCTTGGACACGTGGTTATGCAACAATGAACTTCAATATCATTCGTTTCGCAGACGTATTATTAATGGCTGCGGAGGCTGAAATCGAAGCTGGTTCATTAGCTACTGCTTTAGATTATATCAACCGTGTTCGTAACCGTGCGGCTAATCCTGCAGGTTTCGTAATGAAAGGTGGAGTAGCTGAGGCTAACTACGTGATCGCACCTTACACAGCATTTGCTGATAAGGCTGCTGCACAAAAGGCAGTTCGTATGGAGCGTATGTTAGAGTTAGCGACTGAAGGTCACCGTTTCTTCGACTTAGTTCGTTGGGGTACTGACGTAGCTACTTTAAATGCATATTTAAATTACGAGAAGCAATACTTAGTAACTAAGTTTGGTGGTGCATCTTACCAAGCTACGGATAAGTATTTACCTATCCCTCAAGCTCAAATCGATATCCAAGGAACTTCAATCTTGAAGCAAAACCCTGGTTATTAATTTGACCTAATTTTCTGTAAAAAAGGTGGGATATTAATCCCACCTTTTTTATTTTCGCTTAAGTTTAAAATTACCCTATGAAGCCTATTTACGCCTATTTATTTATTGCCTTATCATTTCTTGTTTTCTCTTGTAAAAACGCCACTACTTTCGAGCTTTTATCCGGTGATGATACCGGGATTCATTTTTCAAACAAAATCGTTGAGAACGATACCTTGACCATTTTGAAGTATGAATACCTCTACAACGGAAGCGGTGTGGGTATGGGAGATTTTAATAATGATGGGCTTTTAGACCTGTTTTTCTCAGGATCTCAAGCGAACGCTGCCTTGTATTTGAACAAGGGAGAAATGAAGTTTGAGGAATTAGGGAAAGCGTCTGGTTTAGATACAAAGAATCGTTGGTGTTCTGGAGTAAGTATTGTAGATATTAATGGGGATGGGTTGCTCGATGTGTATGTGTCAGCAACGATGAAGAATGCGGAGCGTGATCGCCAAAATATGCTTTTTGTTAACCAAGGAATTAAAGAGGGGAAACCAAGCTTTAAGGAGATGGCAACGGAGTATGGGATGAATGATTCAGGGCATAGTGAGCACGCGGCTTTCTTTGACTATGACCGAGATGGAGATTCGGACTTATATGTATTAACTGACGTTATTGATCAATTCCCATCCTTATATCGACCTAAGGTTACCGATGGTTCGTATCCGAACACGGATCGTTTGTACCGCAATGACTGGTCTAAGGATAAAAGTCATCCCGTATTTACGAATGTGTCGAAACAGGCTGGGATAACTATAGAAGGTTATGGTTTGGGAATTAATATCTGTGATATTAACCAAGATAATTGGCCGGATATTTATGTCACGAACGATTATGTGTCGGATGATATTCTGTACATCAATAACCATGATGGCACGTTTACCGACCAAGCCAAAGCCTATTTTAAGCACACGAGTTTATCTGCGATGGGGAATGATGTAGCGGATATCAATAATGATGGACGTCCTGATATTGTGGCGCTTGATATGTTGCCTAAAGACAATGAACGCAAGAAGCAATTAGCTCCGCCTAATAGCTATCAAGCTTATCAAAACAGTGATTTGCACGGCTATACCTATCAATACATGCGAAATTCTTTGCAGTTAAATGCAGGGAAAAAGGCGGATGGCTCTCCAGCACCCTTCCAAGAGATTAGTTTACTAGCGGGTGTGGCGGAGACAGAGTGGAGCTGGTGCCCTTCTTTGGCGGATTTTGACAATGATGGATTCCGTGATTTGATGATTACCAATGGTTTCCCTCGGGACGTGACGGATAGAGACTTTATGTTGTACCGAGCTAATTCTGCTCGTTTAGCCTCTGATGCTATTTTGTTAGAGCAAATGCCGGTGATTAAGGTGAATAACTATGCCTTTAGAAATAAAGGGGGGATGCATTTCGATGATGTGAGTGCGGCTTGGGGAATCCAACGTCCCTCGTTTTCAAATGGCGCTTCTTATGTCGTGAATAATATCAACGATGAGGCTTTTGTTTATAAGAATAACACGGTTGAATCGAATGCGGATAAGGGGCATTATTTGCGGGTTAAGTTACAAGGTAAGGGCCAAAATACCCAAGGTATAGGCACCCGCATCGAAGGACTTTATGCGGATGGCACTTATTTTTATTATGAGAATTCGCCATATAGAGGTTATTTATCTAGTGTAGAACCTGTGGCGCACATTGGTTTAGGGGCGAAACAGAAGATTAAAGAATTGCGGGTGATTTGGCCGAATGATTCGATGCAGGTGATTTCTAAGCCGGGTATCGATCAATTACTCACGTTGAAGATCTCCGATGCGAAGCAGCCTTACGTCTCTTTATATCAAACTCAAGCTCCTTTACTTCGGGAGGTGACGAATGAAATGCAGTTAACGGATGTGCACAAAGAGTTAGACTTTATTGATTTTAATTTCCAAAGTTTAACCCCGTTCAAGATGTCTCAACTAGGGCCTGGAGCTTCCGTAGGTGATGTGAATGGAGATGGTCTAGAAGATTTCTTTGTGGGAGGGGCTAAATTCCATTCGGGCATTTTCTATTTGCAACAAGCTTCTGGCAAGTTTGTAGCGAAGTTTTTAGAGGGTGTAGAAGAGAAGAAGGACAAATTAGGGGAGGACTTGGGTTCACTATTAGTCGATATGGATCGGGATGGTGATTTGGATTTATACATTGCTCGGGGAGGAACAGAGGGTAAAATTGGGGCAGCCAGCTTCCAAGATGTAGTATATGCGAATGATGGTAAAGGAAACTTCAGCCTGGTGACGACGGCATTGCCGGCGTTTACGGAAAGTAATGCGGCAGTTAGGGCCGTGGATTTTGACAAGGATGGAGATTTAGATTTATATGTCAGCGGTCGAAATGTGCCGTTTTCTTATCCGCAAGGCACGGTTTCTCGTTTGTTGCGCAATGACTCGAAGGCTGGTGTAATTAAATATACGGACATGACAGCGAAGTGGGCACCTGATTTATTGAAGCCAGCTTTAGCCTGTGATGCGGTTTGGACGGATGTGAATAACGACGGTTGGTCTGACTTAGTGGTGGCTGGAGAATTTATGCCGATTCAGATCTATCATAACGAAAAGGGTCGTTTAGTAAAACTTGAGAAGACGGGTATAGAGGAGATGACGGGGCTTTGGGGCTCGGTGGCCGCGGCTGATTTTGATCAAGACGGTGACATGGACCTAGTGGCGGGTAATATGGGAAAAAACACCCTGTTGCGCGCGAATTCGAAGCAGCCGGTGGATGTACTTCATGGGGATGTGGATGGCAACGGAGTTTATGATATTTTCCCTTTTGTTTATTTCCAAAGCGCTGCAGGAGCACCTGTTTCTGCCCCTTTGTTTGGCAAAGACGATGTGCACAAGCAGTTGAATTCAACACGTCAGCGCTGGGTGTATTATAAGGACTATGGTAAAATCACGCAAGATGATTTCTTAACGGAGAAAGAGAAGGCGAAAGCGTCTAAACTATCTTTCACGGAGAATGCCTCGCTGTATATCGAGAATCTAGGTGGAGGTAAATTTAAGGCGCATGAATTACCTGATATGGCCCAGTTATCGGCCTTGAACGGGATGCAGATCCTAGACATTAATGCGGATGGGTATTTAGATATCTTGTTTGTGGGGAATAACTTCGCGAATGAGGTCGCTATGGGTCGCTATGATGCATCGAATGGCGGTGTTTTACTAGGTAATGGCAAAGGTTTCACTTATGCGCAAAATTCAGGAATGATGGTGCCGGCTGATGCGAAGGCCTTAGTAGGTATTCAAGTCGGTTCAGATTTAGCTTTTGTAGCACTGCAGAACAGAGGTCCGATGAAGGTATTTAAGCCTCAGGGGGCCTTCGTAAAAGCCGCTGTAAAGCCGGGTGCCTCGTTTAGCTATACTTTAAAGGGACACAAACAAAAGATGGATTGGAGCTATGGCTCTTCTTATTTAAGCCAAAGCGCCAGTGCTCAGGCCTTCATTCCGAAGGGAGCGAAATTGAATTAACGAATCGTATTTCGTAACAATCTAAGCTGAAGGCCAGGTGTTAGTTTAACGCCTGGCTTTGGTTTTCCAAATTGAAAATTACCTAGCAAAAGATCGACATCGCCATCTTTATCGAAATCACCTGCATCCATCGCCATGTAGCGCGCATCATCAGGTAGATTTAAATTGCTAACTTGGAAGCGAAGTTTACCTTGGTTTTGGAAATATAAGAATGACTCATTTACGCCTTTATCATTCTCCGGAAAGAAGGCAATCATGGCTAAATCTAAGTCTCCATCTCCATCAAAATCACGAGCCAGCGTTTTCGTCGCTCCATAAGCCGGGTAAAAATACCCTTCCTTGAAATTATTTTTACCATCATTCGTAAAGACATGCACCCCATGATAGGCTTTCTTTGAATAGGAATTATCCGCATTATCTCCTGCTGAAATGATGATATCATCGAATCCATCTTGATTCAGATCCGCCACCTCCATATAAGTACTTCCCCAAACCGACTCAAATTGCAATAAGGGTTTTTCTACAAATAATCCCTGCCCTTTGTTAATAAAGAGGGAAACACCCTCCTTGGCTTCGGCCATTAAAACTAAAATATCAGGCTTGCCATCTTTTGAATAATCTTTAATGACGATATTTCTAGCCCCAGGCTGGGATTTTAAGGTATGCCGTTGTTTGGATTTTCCGTCTACCCAAACTACCTGTCCCGCTCCATAGCCATATTCGCAGATCAAATAATCTAGCGTTCCATCTTCATTGAAATCCGCCATCTGCATATCTACTGGACGTTTTAATCCGTTGACTAGCTTGGTTAGTTTTCCATTGGCGTTCACCTCGAATAGATTTCCGATTTTTTCATCATTCGGGAGAATTTTCCCAATACTCAATAGGTAATTTTTTCCTTGAATGAAGGAGGTGTTTACGTTTGGACTTGGGGTTTTGAAGGTCGATTTTTCCTGTAGTTTACTGTCTACAATTACAGTCTCATTCGAGTTCATCCCGACCCAAGCTTCCGCCTTCATCGGGTGTATTTGAATGGAGGTCACCCGGCCTACGGAATGTACAGGGGAGATGAAATCCTCCGTTTTGAAGTGTAGGGGGTTAGTGGAAATGGAGCTTTTGGCTTTTTGTGGCAACGGATTCTCAGGTGCATTCGTTACATAATAATCCACGATGGCCTGCCAATTCTCAACACTCATCGCTGGGGTATCAGGAAAGGCATTTGCCGAAACTAACGCATGGTATTGCTCTTCAGGCAAACTGGCAGCTAACTCAAACTTATTGCGCAGGCCTAAACGGTAAGACATGTCCATTAGGACTTTATCGTTCCAGGTCTTTTTGTCTAACAGACTTGGGTCTGGGAACTTATGGCAAGAACTACAGTTTTCTTTTGCCAGTTCTTCCCCTGATTTTTTAGAACTACAAGCGAAGGTTAGTAAGGCTATTAAGGCAATGGCAATTAGTCTCATTCAGGCAAGGCGGTAGCTGTGGAAGAAGTTAAGGAAGAATCCCCTCCAATTCCTCCAACGCAACTAAAGTCGAAGGCTAAATTTTCGGGTTTAATGAAAGGCATTTTTTGGTATCCATCGAGGGCTAATGATCGATCCGAGTAGACTTTCTCCATGAATTTTGTAAAGGCAGGCATGGCCATTTTTGCCCCTTGACCTAATTGAATGTTTCTAAAGTGAATGCTACGGTCATCGCCACCTACCCAAATGCCGGTAACTAGTTTTTGGGTGACACCCATAAACCAACCGTCGGAGAAGTTCGAAGTGGTACCCGTTTTCGCCCCTATTTCGTTTCCAGCAGCAATCGAGCTGCGATTTAAACCCTCAGCCGTTCCGCCGGGTTCACGTACCGCGCCTTGTAACATAAAGGTCATCAAGTAGGCCGTTTCTGGCTTCATGACTGCCTTAGCCGTAGGAGAGAATTCGCGCAAAACGACGCCGTTTTTATCGGTGATTTTTAGAATGATGATCGGGTCGATTTTTTCACCACCATTCGCGAAGGTACTGTAGGCAGAAACTTGTTCGTAGACGGAGACTTCGGATGTGCCTAGGCAAAGGGAAGGTCCTTCGTAAAGAGAGCTTGTAATACCCGCTTTGTGAGCAAAATCGGCAATTTTGCTGGCGCCTAAAGCTTTCATTAGTTTGGCTGAAATCGTATTGATGGAGCGTCCCATCGCGCGTCTCAGCGTTAAATTCTCGTAACTGTATTTGCCATCGGAGTTTTGAGGCGTCCAGGTATCATTCGTCAGTCCATCCTCTGTCCCAAAAGTCACCGGCTCATCCACATATTTATCACAAGGAGTGGCAATTTCATTTTCGATGGCCGCTCCGTAAACGAATGGTTTGAAGGTAGAGCCTGGTTGGCGCTTACTTTGGGCAATATGATCATACTTGAAATACTTGTAATTAATGCCACCAATCCAGGCCTTCACGTGGCCATTCGTCGGATCCATCGACATCATTCCTACATTCAATATACGTTTGTAATAACGCATCGAATCGAGCGGGCTTAAGGTAGTATCGATATCGCCATGGTAAGAGAAAACGGTCATTTTTACAGGACGTTTTAATTCCTCCCAAACCCGCATCTCATCATTATTATACGCCTCCATTAAGTCACGGTAGCGTTGTGTGCGTTTCATGGCAGACGAAATAAAGCCCTTCAGCTCCTGCATTTTCTCATTTACCCAAGGATTGCGCCCCGCCCAATGCTGATTGAAAGCAATTTGTTGGGCTTTCATATGTTCTTGCACGGCATCTTGAGCATATTTTTGCATACGCGAGTCGATCGTCGTGTGGATGCGTAAACCACTGGTATACAAGTTCAATTGTTGGTCTTCCGGGCGGTCTTTGTTGATCTCAGATAGGATACCTAGAATTTCTTTTCGGATGGATTCGCGTAAGTAAGGGGCAGCGCCGGTGTTTTGGTTTTCTACTTTATAGTGAAGGTTCAAGGGGTCTGCCTTCATCTTTTCCGCATCTTCCTCTGTTAGGTATTCGTATTTCGCTAGTTGGCCTAAAACAGTATTCCGACGCGCTAGAGTTCTTTCCGGTCTGATGCGTGGATCATAAAGGGACGGATTTTGCAATAAGCCGATCAAGGTGGCTGCCTCTGGGTAGGTGACGGTCTGCACGTTTTTTTGGAAATAAGTACGGCAGGCAACTTGAATTCCATAGGCATTATTTCCGAAGCTCACCTCATTCAAATACATCGCCAAGATTTCTTGCTTCGTGTATCGGCGTTCTAATTTGATGGCCAAAATCCACTCTTTAATTTTCGCGATGGCCGTTTTTAGCCCACCCACTTTCATTAATAATCCCATGTAAATAGGATCGTCTTCGCCATATTCGAGTGAACGAGTATGGAATAGATTCTTGGCTAATTGCTGGGAAATGGTACTACCACCGCCTGAAGTACCGAATGAGAATAATACGCGGGCCATAGAGCGCACATCAATACCAGAGTGACTAATGAAACGGGCATCTTCTGTCGCCATCAACGTGTTGATCAAGATGGGTGACAGCTCCTCGAACTCCACCGGATTACGATTCTCTCGGAAGTATTTTCCAATCTCTTCTCCGTCTTCT
The DNA here is from genome assembly GCA_049418705.1 of Aquirufa sp. GTDB lineage: Bacteria > Bacteroidota > Bacteroidia > Cytophagales > Spirosomataceae > Aquirufa. The sequence continues at coordinate 4,982 of JBMSJH010000037.1, read as the reverse complement.
GAAATCAATAAAGAAGCCTCTTGGCTTTTCGGATTCTCTAGCTCTTGCAGGCTAGGCATTCCACCAAACAGCCACAAGAAATTATAGTTCACCGCCGCAATGAAAAGAACGGCAAATAAGATTGTGCCACCAAAGATTTTGTAGGCTAAGGTAATTTTATTCAATTTAGATTCCTTTATAGGTTCTATCATTTGTTAATCAGCTTTAGCATTTCATTAGCCTCTGCAACAAGTGGGCTTGTGGGGAAAGATTGGACAAATTCGACTAAAAGGCGTTTGCATTCTGCACTTTCCTGTAAACCCGCTTTACAAAGCGCCATTAAAAATACGATTTTATCTTCCAATTTACTACCAGGCGTATTTTGTTGAATCGCTAGGCAAGCCTCGAACGCCATTGCAAACTCTTTTGCTTTAAAACGCTCATAGGCCTCTTCGTATTTCTTTTGTGCCTGAATTTCTTTGTTTTCGGTTAGCGCCCCATTCTCTAATTTAAGGATCATCGTCTTGAAATAGGAGCTAGGGTACCGTTCGAAAAGTGTTGTTCGTGAATTTATTTTTGCGGTTCCTTCTTGGCTTAAATAAAGAATGTAAAGCGCTTCTGCTTCAAAAGCCGTGCTTGGGAATTCTGTCAACAATTGTTGCAATGTGCTGGTTGCTAGGGCATTTTCGCCTAATTCTAAACGAGCTAACTTACCTAGTTTGAACAAAGATTCCTCCTTTAACTTGGTCGCCTTATTCGCGGCGCTCGCACTAAATGGAATCGCTTTCAACCAAGTTTCTTCTGCCGTGCCTGTTATAGTCGCTTGAGGAAGATTAGTTTTTTCGGTCACTGTCGAAACCGTGGTGGAAATGCTCAGGCTTGCATTTTTATTCTTTCTATTCCAAAAATCCTCCAAGGTTCGATTCCCCCATCGATTGCTAAATTCAATACTACCCTGAATCCGTGCTTGTTCGTTATTGAAGTAGAAATTTTGTTGGTCTGCGCTGAAAGGTCGTCTCGTAAAAATAGGAGCAGTAGCTGCAGCACTTACCGATTTCTTCACCGTATCTTTTTGCTGTTTTAAAAAGAGCTCGTGTAATGCCTGTGGAGACAAGGTGGCTAAATGTAATAAGGAGTCTTGCAAGGCTATTTGTTTTGAAAACGAAGTATAGTTTGCCCAGGATTTTTTCAGTTTTTGAGCTTTCGCGTAGTCGGGATGATTGTTTGCGAGGTAGGTAGCTGCGCTGTCGTAGTAGTTTGCTGCTAAATCGTAGGCCTTTAATTGCTTTGCGAAAAGGCCACCTAATTGAAAAAAGAGTTCTCCTTTGTTGGGATTATTTTCGCCGCCTTTCTCCCAATTTTCTTTGGCCTTTTTGTAGTCCTTTTTAGCGTAATAATATTGACCTATTTTGACATAGATAGCCGATTTATTATCCTCGTTTTTAGGGTCTTTCAGCATTTTCTGCAAGGCATCTACATTGCCTTCGATTTGATGAATGGCCAGGCTTGATTGCAAGTTTAAATCATAGCTAGGTTTTGTTTTCAGCGTTGTCTTAAAGCTTTCTACAGCTAAATTCGTCTGGTTGTTGTCCGCGAATAATTGGCCCATAATGAAGGATATGCGCGCTTTTTCCTCGCCCTTCTTCAGGTATTTGGAGGCCTCCTGGAGTAATGAGAGGGCTTTTAGAGGTTCATCTGCCAGCTGGTAGGAATAAGCTTTTAGTAACAAGAATTGCTTTTTCTCGTTTGAATTCAAGGGGTTCTCACTTAAGAATTCTTCAATCTTTTCTGCGGCCGTAAACTCCTGTTGTTGTAAATAAATTTCATAGAGAGCGAGTAATGCCTCTGGTCTAATTTCAAGCGAGTTAACGTATTTATACGTGTCTATGGCATTCTTTAGGTCGTATTGGTAGATGCGGCCCTTGCCGATCAGTAAATAGGCATCAATAATGTACCTGGAATTTTGGTGGCGATCGATCACTAAAGATGCCTTGCGGATTAATTCTTTAATGTCCTTTTCGTTGCCTTGTTTAAAGCTGGAATCCAGTGGAATTCGGATAGGTAAGGTGGCATTATAGCTTTCCTTGCGTTCCGCGAATAGTTTGCGCTCTAATTCTTTTTCTAATCTAGAGGCCTGCCAAATCGCATTGTACTTCGCATTCACATTGTGAAACGCAACGGCCATGGGCTTGTTGCTGAATTGAGAACAAGACCACGTACTGAGGGCTAGAAATAAGAATACAAGACGCCTGTACATAGGATTCGACGGAACAATTTTCAAATTTACAATTTATCTTCCCGAAAATTGGATAATTTTAGGCGAATATGAATTCCTACCAAAAATTCTTAGGGGCCGCTTTTCAGATGCTCGTCACCATCGTGGCAGGCGTTTTTGCTGGCCGCTACTTAGATGCCTATTTTTTTACGGATAAGCCTTGGTTTACGATCATTTTCTCCCTTGGATCGATCGCATTTGCCCTGATCGCCTTAATCAAAAGTCTTCCCAAATAGGGTTCGCAGAAGCGCAGAATATTCTGTATTTTTGTCATTAAAATTCAATCCACTTGTTTACTCAACGGCGAAACCTGATCTTCTTGTTTTTCGGCCTCATTGGTCTCTTGTTCATCGGGAAGCTATTTTTCCTGCAGGTGATCGATGATACCTATGAGAAAGCAGCGGATAATAACGCGATTCGCAAGATTATTCAGATTCCATTTAGAGGGGAAGTGTATGATCGGTTTGGCAAATTAATCGTCTACAATACGCCCGTATACGACCTCTACATCATCCCTCGAAAAGCGGTGGTGAAGGATACGAATCAATTTTGCCGTGTGTTCCGTATCACGCGGGAATACTTTATTAAAACCACCCAGCGCGCTAGAGCTTATTCGCGGGTGAAACCGAGTCTGTTTCTGAAACATTTATCGAAGGAAGATTTTGCGAGTGTGCAAGATGCGATGGTGGATTTTCCGGGCTTCTTTTTTGAGACCAATGCCTTTAGAACCTATCAATCCCGTTCCTTTTCGAATGCCTTGGGTTATGTAGCTGAGATCAGTCCGACTGCGCTAACAGATCAGAAAGATGATTATTACCGCCAAGGCGACTATGTAGGAATTTCAGGAATTGAATCTTTTTATGAAGAGACTTTACGTGGCCAAAGAGGGGTAAAATACCGAATGGTGAACAGTAATGGGGTGGAAAAGGGCGATTATAAAAATGGCTCTTTAAACATCAACCCAGTCTCTGGAAATAACTTATACACGTCCATCGACCTAACGATTCAGGAATATGCGGATAGCTTGATGCAGCACAAAGTGGGCAGTTTAGTGGCGATTGAACCTTCTACTGGGGAGATTTTAGCCATGGTTTCTGCGCCGTCCTATGATGCGAGCTTACTTACTGGGAATAATTTCTCCAAGTATTACCAGCAATTAGCCTTAGATCCGATGAAGCCTTTGTTGAATCGTCCGCCTTCAGCTTATTATCGCCCGGGATCTACCTTTAAATTAGTGCAGGCTTTAGTGGGACAACAGCTCGGATTTATCGGGCCAGGCACGGTTTTCTCTCATGCTGGAGCGCCGGTTAAATGCCATGGACATGGTCCTGTGGATTTAAGAGGAGCCATTCGAGTGTCTTGTAACCCCTATTTTTACCATGCCTTTAGGAAAATGGTCTACGATAAAACGACGGGCGATACCTATGAGCGATCGGCACAAGGTTTGCAACGCTGGGCGGATTTAGTGGCTAATTTTGGTTTTGGGCGCAAACTAGGAGTGGATTTAGGGAATGAGAAGAAGGGAATTTTGCCGAATGTAGAGTACTATAATTCGGTCTATAAGGGGGAGAAAATGTGGAAGTTTTCGAATATTTATTCGATCAGTATAGGGGAGGGAGAAATTGTCGTTAGCCCCCTAAAAATGGCTAATCTTGCTGCGATCATCGCGAACAGAGGATGGTACATTCCGCCGCATGTGGTGAAAGGAATTGGTTTGAAGAAAAGTATTGACCCTTTCTATAAAACGCCGGTAAAAGTGGGTGTGGAGGCGAAGTATTTCAATGTCGTGATTGATGGCATGGAAGATGCAGTAACACACGGAACGGTAGAGGCGGATGGACGCATTCCGGATATCAAGATGGTAGGGAAGACGGGTACCTCTCAAAATCAAAAAGGGAAAGATCACTCCATTTTTATTGCCTTTGCGCCACGCGATAATCCGAAAATAGCCATTGCTGTTTTCGTAGAGAATGCGGGTTTTGGTGGGTCTGCTGCGGCTCCGATCGCTTCTTTAGTCGTTGAAAAATACTTGAAACGGAAGGTAGATCGCAAGGCGGTGGAGACGAAATTTATGAATATGAATTACCTGCCTAACGTGTACAGCGTGACACGTAAAAAGGTAGCCATTGATTCTACGAAAAAATGACAGATTCGAATCACATTCAGGGGCGCATTGACTGGATCACGGTGGGGTTCTATGTCTTTTTTGTCTGTTTGGGCTGGATGAATATTTATTCAGCGGTTTACAGTCCGGATGCGCCTTTGAGCTTTTCGGATCCGGCTTTTTATGATTCCAATGCGGGGAAACAATTGGTTTGGATCGGGACAAGTTTTGTGTTGATCGTGTGCATTTTAGTAATTGATTTTCGTTTTTTCGAATCCTTTGCCCTCTTCATCTACCTGGGGTTATTGCTTCTGCTGCTTGCTGTGCCCTTTTTAGGGGTGACCATCAATGGTTCTCATTCCTGGTTTAAGTTCGGTGGTGTGACGATTCAGCCGGCGGAGTTTGCCAAAACAGCGACGGCCCTCTTGCTCGCCAAATACCTAAATGACCCTTTAGTTAACTTGAATAAATTCGCCTTTCAATGGAAGGCAGCCCTTATTATTGGGATTCCTATGCTGTTGATTATTCGATCAAATGAGACGGGATCGGCCCTGGTTTTTGCGTCCTTTTTGATTTTATTGTACCGTGAAGGCTTGCCGGGAACTTATCCCGCCTTATTCATTG
>JBMSJH010000036.1:0-13060 GCA_049418705.1 Aquirufa sp. | reverse complement strand
AGAGGTGGGGATTAATCTACTTCCACCCGAAAGAATAACTTGGCATTAAGTGCGTCAAATACTTTAATAATTGTATCAAATCTCGCCTGCCTTAAGCTATTCTCAATTTTAGAAATCTGTGCCTTTTTAACACCTATCAAATCACCTAATTGCTCTTGAGTCAAATTTCGATCTTTTCTGATTTGTCTAATTTGGGCTCCTAAAATATCGAGCCTTAACTCTTTTTCAAAAGCATCGCGTTTCATTGAACCTAAAGGCCCAATGAATTCATCCGTTAATTCTTCTAAGCTTTTAGTTTTCATTTTGTACATATTTTAACCTAAGATCCTGAGCATGATGTAATTCTGAAATCGGCAACTTAACCGTCTTCTTAAAGAAACCGTGTGTAACTATCACTAAAGCGACCATCTTATTTGCCTTATCCCAAAAAGAAAGCATTCTAATGTTTTGATCCGAATACAGCGTTCTAAATTCCCAGATTTCATTACTAACCTTTTTAAATAATTCTGGGTCTAAAAGAGCACGTGACTTCCAAATAGTATATAAAACTTTATCCCTCGTTTTATCAGATAATTGTTCTAAAAATGAAACGGCTTCTGGTAAAAAGCGGACATCAAATCGATAATTTATTTTCGACATACCAATGTATTAGTTTCCTTTAAAGGAAACTAATATTTCCATTGAAACTTTAGCAAGCTAGCTTTGAATTAACGCCAATAAAAATGCAAAAGAAAGATTATCAGTTACTTGATATGATATAAAAGGGAGTGACAGCTCCACTCCGTTTCGCTGTCAGCCCAAAGGGCATCTAGCACAAAGCCTGCCACTGTTCGCGCTGCGAACCGTGGCTTTATTTAATGGGCGTCCGTTCAATCTCGCTAGCGGAATTCACTTCCGCCCATTAAAAAAGCCTCCCAGCTCACGCTGGAAGGCTTTGTAGAGGGGAAGGGATTCGAACCCTCGGTAAGCTTGAGACCTACACACGCTTTCCAAGCGTGCTCCTTAAACCACTCGGACACCCCTCTATAAGCGCCCGTGGGGTTGCAAAAATAGTAATTTATTTCGACGAATCGAAAAAGGAATCAATATCCTTCTTGAATTGAATCAAGGATGGTTTGTGGATGTAGTACATGTGTCCAGATTCGTAATACTTGATGTCTACGCGGGAGCGTTGCTCCGGGCGTAGGAACATGTGCTCGATGTCGTAAACTGCCGTGAAGTAGGGGGTCGCGAAATCGTAGTAGCCACAGCCGAGGTAGACTTTAAGGTTCGGGTTTTTGGCCATCGCATCACGAAGACTCTCTGCCACGTTCAAGTATTTATTTTGCACATTCTTGTAAGACCAAGGATATACTTCGCCGAAGACGTTGTAGCCTTTCTCGTCCGTGAACTTCAATTCTTTGGATAAATAATCATTAATCGTCGCGGTGAAAGGACCGTCGATGTTTGTGAAAGAGGGATCGAAATCGACATATTCGCCGGCGTCATCTAGGTTACGACCCGTGAAACGTGCGTCTAAACGTCCGACAGAAAGTCCGTCTGCGCGGCGTAGGGCTTTGTAGAAACGGTTTTCGTCTAGGCGCAAGTTCGCTTGAAGGCATAGTTCTTTGGAAAGGCCGGTATAATAAGCCATTTTTTCTGCGATAGCTGATTTCTCCGCGTCTGACATCCAGCCGCCTTTAATTAAGGCAGTCGCGTAAGGGCCTATCGCCCATTGCTCAGATTCCTTTAGAACGTCGGCGATGGGTCTCGCTTGTAAAGCGGGTGCTAATTTTTTGTGGTACCAGGCTGCTGCGGTATACGATGGAATGTATAAGGCGCGAGGTAGGTCGTTTCCGATGTTGTAATCGTTTGTCCCAAAATTCAAAACAGCCGAGATCAAAATCACGCCATTGATGTAGATGCGGTGCTCGTCCTGCAAGAATTTGGATAATCCTGCGGCACGAGTGGTTCCGTAGCTTTCGCCGGCTAAGAATTTAGGCGAGGCCCAGCGATCATAGCGGCTTAAGAAGTTGCGCACGAAATCGCCTACCGAATTGATGTCTTCTACATAGCCATGGTATTTGCTAGCGGGTTCGCCCACAGCGCGGGAATAGCCGGTAGAAACTGGGTCGATGAAGACTAAATCCGTTTTGTCTAACCAGGAGAATTCGTTAGGTACATACGAATATGGAGCGGCGGTTGCGGTGCCGTCGTCTTTTAATACGACGCGCTTAGGGCCTACGCCGCCCATATGTAACCATAAGGAGGCAGATCCTGGGCCACCGTTGAAGGTGAAAGTGACTGGGCGCTTGGCTCCGTCTTCGTCGTCTTTGGAATAGTAGGTGAAGAAGATTTTGGCCAAAACCTTACCCGTATCCGCCTTCATATGCATATAACCGGTGGTCGCCGTGTAGTTAATCACCTTTCCAGCGATCGTAATGGAGTGTTTCGTCTTTACCACCTGCACGCCTGCCGGGTCTTTCCCGATCTGTGCATTGAGAGACAGCGCTAAAGTGCAAAAAAGAATAATCAATAATTTTTTCATCGTTAGAAGATTTTGAAAACGAATATAAAAATTCTTTGGCAATAAACCCGTTTTGCCTTACTTTTGCATCTACTCTATATATTATATAGACTTTATAAACATTTCAAGATTAAATTATGCAAAGTTTCCGCTCTGAGATAGAAAACCCGGTAGTTGAAAAAGACATCCTGGATTTAGCGAAAAAAATCGCTCAATTCAAGGCTGGCGAGATCCACGAGGAGAAATTCAGAAGTCTTCGCCTCGCGCGCGGTGTCTACGGACAACGCCAACAAGGGGTGCAGATGATCCGCATTAAATTGCCATACGGCAAGATTCAATTCCACCAATGGAAGCGAATTTCTGACATTTCAGACGAATATTCAACCGGTAATTTGCACTTAACAACGCGCCAAGACATTCAGATTCACTATGTGTCGCTGGACCGCACACCGGAACTTTGGGCTAAATTAGAAGAAGACGATATCACTTTACGCGAAGCATGTGGAAACACGGTCCGTAACATCACGGCCTCCCCTACTTCCGGCATCGACCCGAAGGAATTATTCGACGTCAGCCCACACGCAGACGCGGCATTCCGCTACTTTTTGCGTAACCCGATCTGCCAAGAAATGGGTCGTAAAATCAAGATGTCATTCTCGAATACGGACGAAGATACGTCTTTGGCCTATTTACACGATGTGGGTTTCATCCCTAAAATCGTGAACGGCGAGCGCGGCTTTAAAGTAGTCGTGGGTGGTGGCTTAGGCGCACAACCGATGCTTGCTCACGTAGCACATGAATTCCTTGCAGAAAACAAAGTAATCCCATTCATCGAGGCGATTTTGCGTGTTTTCGATCGCCACGGCGAACGTAATTCCCGCCACAAAGCCCGCATGAAATTCTTGATCCAAAAAATCGGTTTTGAGGCCTTTATGGATTTAGTGAAAGCGGAATCGAAGGCATTGAAAAATCATTCTTTCGAAATTCCATCGGCTTCAGCATGGGAAGTTACGCCGCCTACTTTAATAGCGGATGTGGCGACACCATCTACCGAGGAATACGCTACCTGGTTAGCGACGAATACCTTTGAACAAAAGCAAAAAGGATTCCACGCGGTTTATGTGCGTATCCTAAATGGTAATATTTCAAGCACTACCTCTCGCTCTTTAATCGAGGCGCTAAAAGGGTATATCGGCGATGACATTCGCATCACGATTAACCAAGGTTTGATGTTGAAATATGTACCTACGGCGAATTTGGCCTACGTATATTCTGTATTAGATGCACATGGCTTAGCAGCTCCGGGAGCGAATTCCATCGCTAACATCACGGCCTGCCCAGGAACGGACACCTGTAATTTAGCGATCTCAGATTCGACAAATATCACCTCGAAATTAGAGGCAGTCATCACCGAAGAATTCCCTTCTTTGATCCATGACAGCGCGATGAAAATCAAAATTTCAGGCTGCATGAATGCCTGTGGACAACACAGCATGGCATCCATTGGATTCCACGGCTCGTCCTTAAAAGCAGCTGACAAACGTGTTTTACCAGCATTGCAAGTCCTTTTAGGCGGTGCCACTTTAGGAAATGGCGAAGGAAAAATCGCGGATAAAGTGATCAAAGTTCCTTCCAAAAGAGGACCACAAGTATTACGTACTTTATTAAACAATTTCGAAGAAAACGCTCAGGCGGACGAATACTTCCACAGCTATTACGATCGCCAAGGCGAGAAATATTTCTATGATTTATTGAAGCCGATCGCGGACTTGAGCACCTTAGTAGATGATGATTTCATCGACTGGGGAGCTACAGAAAACTTCGCTACCGAAATTGGTGTGGGAGAATGTGCGGGTGTGGTGATCGACTTAGTGGCTACCCTACTTTTTGAATCAGACGAAAAATACGAGTGGACGGCAGCGGCATTAGAGGACAAACGCTATGCGGATGCCATCTACCACGCCTATAGTGTATTTATTTCTGCAGCGAAGGCCTTATTATTAGATAAATCGATTTCAGTTCCAACCCAACATTCGGTGATCACGAAATTCGATGAAAACTTCGTAGCGACAGGCGAGTTTGCGGTCGATGCAGCCTCTTTCTCTGAATTAGTATTGCAGATTAACCAAAACGAGCCATCAGCCGAATTCGCTGCTAGCTATACTGCACAAGCTCACGCCTTTTTACAATCCGCTAAAGCCATCCGTTCTTAATCCTATGAAGCATTTAAGCCATTTCAGAAAATTAGAACCCCACCCGAAATTAACGGTGGTGGGTGCTGGCCCAGGTGATCCGGAATTGATCACGTTGAAGGCCATTAAGGCGATTGCGTCTGCTCAAGTAGTTTTATTTGATGCATTAGTGGACCAAAGTCTACTAGAACACTGCTCCCCCTCCGCCGAGCAAATCTATGTGGGCAAACGTCCAGGCGAGAGCCACTCGCAAGAGGCGATCAATACGTTGATCGTTGAAAAAGCCTATGCTTTAGGTCATGTGGTGCGCTTAAAAGGGGGTGACCCATTTGTTTTTGGTCGCGGTCAAGAAGAAATTGAATATGCACGTAGCTTCGGTTTATTAACGGATTATGTTCCGGGCATTTCATCTTCCTATGCGGCTCCCGGTGCTGCTGAAATTCCGTTGACGATTCGTGGAGTAAATGAGAGCTTTTGGGTGATGACAGGTACAAAATCTGACGGTTCCTTAACGGCAGACCTTGCTTTAGGTTTGCAATCTACTGCAACCTTAGTGATTCTGATGGGGATGAATAAAGTAGAGGAGATTGCGCAATTATGTGCTCGGTTCGGCAAAGGCGATGTTTCTGCTGCGATTATTCAAAACGGGACCATGAAAAACCAGCGAATCGGCGTATCTTCGGCTTCTGAATTAGCCTCCATGGCTACTAAAGAAGGTTTAAGTAATCCGGCTATCATCGTCATAGGCGAAGTGGTTCGCCATGCGAAGCCTGAATTATGGAAGCAAATCACAAAAATTAGCAAAGAAAATGAGCAATAGAATTAACATCTCCAGCGGTTCCCCTTTTGAAGACACCTTCGGTTATTGCCGCGCCGTAAAAACAGGAAATCTGTTAGAAATTTCTGGAACAGTCGCTTTAGTCGATGGCGAAAAAATCACTGCTGATGATTTATATGCCCAAACCTACAATATTATCGAGCGCATCGCAGTCGTTTTAGAAGAAGCTGGTTCTTCCCTAAAAGACGTGGTTCGTACCCGTATTTTCACGACGGATATTTCCAAAAACCTAGACATCGCTCGCGCCCATGCGCATTTCTTTGGGGAGGTAAAACCGACAACTGGTATCTACGAAATCTCTGCTTTGATTGCTCCACAGTATAAAGTGGAAATTGAGTTTACGGCTTGGGTGGGGTAAATTAATTAAATCTTCCCTGCTTCCCTCTTCAGCAATTCCACATCAATCGGAACAACACCTAAGGATTCACAAACTAAGCCTCCGCCAAGGTTTGCAAGCTCTGCGATTTGCGAAGCCGTTCCTCCAGCTGCTAAAGCGCAGGCTGCAATGGAAATAACGGTATCGCCAGCACCAGAGACATCGGCGATTTGGCGAATGTGGGCTGGGATTTGAATTTGGTCTGTGGCAAAATCCATGTAAACACCGCGCTCTGACATGGTTACGAATAGTCCTTTGAAAGATTGGGCTGCTTTGAAGTCTGCTACGGTTTTAGCGATATTATTTGGCGAAATGGCCGATGCGTCCAAACCTAAGCCATCACGTAATTCGTTTAAATTAGGCTTAAACAAGGTAGCTCCTGTGTAGGCAAAGAAGTTCTTTTTCTTAGGATCAACGACGGTGGGAATATTTTGTGCAGTTGCCAAAGCAATGATTTCTTGAATTATATCAGCACTCAAAACGCCCTTATCATAATCCTCAAAAAGGATCACATCGACTTCCGGTAACCACGCTTTTACTTGCGCTAATAAGGAAGCAGACGAGGTAGCTGAAATAGGTGCTTCCGTTTCCGAATCTACTCGGATCAGTTGTTGCGATCCAGCAATGACACGCTCTTTTACTGTCGTAGGACGTCCTTTCTCTATAATAATGCCGGCTGTAGATAAACCTGCCTCTTGTAGAATACCTTGTAAAGTTTCACCTGTGGAATCATCTCCAATGACCGAACAAACCAACGGTTTTGCACCTAAACTGGCGATATTCAATACCACATTTCCTGCTCCACCTAGGCGAGATTCACGCTTCACGACGTTCACTACGGGAACGGGTGCTTCCGGTGAAATGCGGTTCACTTTTCCCCAAGTGTAGGCATCCACCATTAAATCACCTACCACGAGAACGCGTAGGTTTGAAAATTTCTCAATTAGGCTTGATAATTGGCTCATAGGTATCCCCCTTATTTTATCCTCCAATAGTCGTCATCGATTCTGTAATGACACCTATCCTTTTATTTTCTGCTTCAAAACCGTCCAAAGGACGTTTGTTGAATAAAGTTAACAGTTGTTTTTTCACCTCCTCATCGCTCACTCCAATGCGAAGATACGCCTTCAAATCAAAAACGCCATCATCGTAGAGGCAAGTCTTGACTTGGCCTTTTGCCGTTAAGCGAATTCGATTGCAAGTGCCACAGAAGGTTCGGCTGAAGGCAGCGATCACTCCGACATTCCCTTTAAATCCGGGAACATCATAGGTATGAGCCGTTTCTCCATATAGAAATGGTCTTGGCTGTAAACCAGGAAAAGCCGATTTAATACGATCTAAAATACGAATATGGTCCCAAAACAAGGTCTCCTCTACCAGCCCCGACCCATTAAACGGCATCTCTTCTATGAAACGAACGGACACCGGATGCTCCCGAGCGAACTCGGTAAGAGTAATAATGTCCTCCTCATTTTTGCCGTGCATAACAACGGCATTAATCTTCACCTGGAATCCGGCCTGAATTAAACGAAGGAGATTATCGTATACTTTTTGGAAATCATCTCTTCGCGTAATTTGCTTAAAGCGATCCCGATCTAACGAATCTAGACTTAAATTGATGTGACGAACGCCAAGCTTCTGTAAAGATTCAATGTAATCTCCAACAAAAACCCCGTTCGTAGTCAAGCAGATTTCAAGGTCCTTTAAGCCAGCTAAATCCGTCAAAAACTCAAGCAATCCATTCCGAACAAAAGGCTCTCCACCCGTGATGCGCACCTTTTTGATCCCCATCTCGTGCATAATCCGAGTCAGGCGAAACATCTCCTCCCAGCTCAACAACTCCCGTTCCGGCATATAATTAATCCCCTCCGCCGGCATGCAATAGGTGCATCGCAGATTGCAACGATCGGTCACCGCGAGTCGTAAATAACTCAATTCGCGGCCGTGATTATCAAAAAGCTGAGGATTATCCAATATATTTGTTCTATTATTCAAAGGTACAAAAAACGATGTCAACCTACCACATTCTTCTCTTTGGGATTTGCCGTGATTTATTAAAATCGTCTACGATTTCCATCGAAAAAGAGGGAAAGGTGACCGTAGAAGAGCTTTTACAAACGGTGCGTTCGATGCACCCGGCTTTGGAAAAATTACCTTCTTTGCGTTTGGCTGCTGAACACCGCTTTCCGGAACCGGATTTTATCCTATCAGAAAGCATGGAAATTGCCCTAATTCCTCCCGTGAGTGGCGGATAATCCGTATATTTGCCATTAAATCTTTGCATTTATATGGGATTAAATCTCCTATTTCTTGGAGTGCTTTTGTTACCTTGGGTTTCTGCCCTTTTGGTAGCTTGTTTCCCTAAATCCCTTGTTTCGATCACTCTTTCCGGCTTATTTAGTGCTGCCGCACTTTATTTTCTTTCAACCGTGGGGGCTGATTATAAAATCGCCTACACCTGGTTTCAGTTAGGTGGGCAGGAAATCAATGCTAGTTTTTGGGCGAATGCATCCTCGCAATTAGTGCTCGGATTGGTGGCTATCGTTTCATTTTGTGTCCAGCTGTTTTCGAAATCTTATCTGAAAGAGGATCCGTCTATCGGCCGCTATTATATCTATTTGCACTTGTTCGTGGGTGCGATGACGCTATTACTTTTAACGGATTCTGTCTTCCTTTTTTACGGAGCTTGGGAATTAGTGGGGGCGTGTTCGTATTTGTTGATTAGTTTTTGGCATCAAAAACAAGCCGCAACTCAAGCGGCGAAAAAAGCTTTTTTGATTAACCGACTTGGCGATATAGCCCTATTATTCGGACTTATCGGTTTAGGTTTACATTTCAATACGTGGCAATTTTCTGCGATGCAGGGCATCGCACCTACCTTGATAGGGGTGGGGATTATCGCTGGAGGAATTGCTAAATCAGCCCAGTTTCCTTTCATGTCTTGGCTACCAGATGCAATGGAAGGGCCTACGCCTGCCTCTGCCTTAATTCACGCAGCGACGATGGTGGCGGCTGGAGTTTTCGTGGGTATCCGTGTTTTCGATATCACGAGTCCAGAAACCCACCTGTTTATGGGAATCATCGGTGCAATTTCGTTCTTGTCTGGCGCCGTTTTTGCGATTTTTCAAAACGATATCAAGAAGACCCTCGCCTATTCAACCATCTCTCAGCTGGGTTTAATGTGGATGGGAATGGGCTCAGACGCGTCATTATTTCATTTGTTAACACATGGCATTTTCAAAGCTGGCTTGTTTTTAGCTGCTGGCGCCGTGATTCATACGGTACATTCCCAAAGCCTAAACGACATGGGAGGCCTACGAAAAAAAGCACCTATAGCTGCCTTAGCTTACCTTATTTTCGGTGCGGGATTAATGGGATTACCTTTAACAGGTGGATTTTTCAGCAAGGAAAACCTGGCTGGATTTTTATATACTTCTGGTCGCTTCGAATTACTGGTTGTTTTAGCGATAGGCATGGTATTAACCAGCTTTTATATCAGTCGCCAGTTTTATCTCATTTTCATGGGACCATTGAAGGAAGGTTCTGCAGAGAAAAATCCTGACCAAAACATCCCCATCAGACTTTTAATCATCGCAAGTTTATCCATTTGGATTTCTCGCCATCCGTTTGAAATGCCCGAAAATGGCTTCCTAACGATTTACCACATCCCTTCTTTTTGGCTTTACATTACGGCCGCGACTTGGATTATCGGAATCGTTGGAGCCTTTTTATCTAGAAACTGGATACCGGCAGGAAATTACCAGTTCCTACCTCGTTTTTGGCCTAGCTTATTCAGCCTCATTCGCTGGAAAAGTAGGTCTGCTCAGGTTTTCGAAACCCAAATCCTTGATCGACTAGTCAATGCGATTGCCTCCGTACAAGTCATTCTCGCACACTTACTTGCTTGGTGTGATCGACATCTAGTGGATGGAATTTTAGTAGGCGGAAGCGCAAGCCTCAGTCTTGCTACCGGAAAAATTTTAAGTCGCTGGCAATCAGCTAAAGTCCAAAGTTACTGGGCTATGATTATTGTGACATTTGCCCTATTTTTACTTTACGCAGTATTTACTAAATGACGAATTTACCCCTTTTATCCCTCTTAATTGGATTGCCACTCGTAGGTGCCCTTATCCTCGGATTAGGTCAATTAAAGGAGCAGGCTAGAACGATTGCCATCGGTCTTTCGACTATTCAATTAGGACTTTTAGGCTACATTTATGCTGCTTTCGACACGCAATCGGGTTTATTTCAATTTAATGAATCGCACAATTGGTTCTCGATTTCATTGGGTTCAATGGGGCAATTTATGTCCAAATACACCCTCGGAGTCGATGGATTAAGCATCTCTCTGATTTTATTGACGGGTTTAATTACTTGGGTTGCCCTTTGGAACTCAACAGAAATCAAAGAAAAACTAAGCACCTATTATGCCTTAGTTTTGCTCTTAAATGCCTCGATTATCGGCTGTTTTCTAGCAAAAGACCTATTCCTTTTCTACGTCTTCTTCGAATTCATGTTGCTTCCGATGTATTTTTTAATCGGAATTTGGGGTGGCCCACGACGCAATTACGCTGCTTTGAAGTTCTTCATTTATACCCTCGTAGGATCCCTATTCATCCTTGTAGTGATGTTAGGCATGGGTTTAGCCTACGTGGATCCGTATGAAACAGCCTTATTAAACGGCCTGATTCGTCCGGAACAAGGTTTTAATGTGGACGCCTTGCATGCTGTTCAGGGCATGTTATTATCACAAGAAATTGCCACCGCTTCGATGGTGCATAGTTTCGATATGCAGGCTTTAGCGGATCTAAATAATGTCCAAATCACGAGCATCCTTCACCCTAGCTCCGGCTGGTTGCTGGCAGGAATGAGCGCCCGGGAATGGGGCTTTTGGCTTTTATTCATCGGATTCGCCATCAAATTACCGATGGTTCCCTTGCACACCTGGCTACCAGATGCGCACGTGGAAGCACCTACACCCATCTCCGTTTTATTAGCCGGTGTTTTATTGAAAATCGGCGCCTACGGCTGGTTACGCATCACGATTCCGTTCTTCCAAGCGGAAGCGATTGCATCAGCCAATATCATCGCAGGACTAGGAGCCTTATCCATCGTTTATGGTGCCTATAATGCCCTAGCGATGACAGATTTAAAGAAATTAGTCGCTTATTCATCCGTTTCCCACATGGGTTTCGTGCTCCTAGGGATCGCCGCTTTCACAGCAGAGGGTTGGCAAGGAGCCATCTTCCAAACCATCTCCCACGGGGTCTTATCCGCCTTATTGTTCCTGATGGTAGGCGTATTATATTCCCGCACTGGAAACCGTGAAATTGATTCCTATTCTGGCTTAGTGACTTTGATGCCTAGATTTACGGTCATCTCTGGCATCGCCATTTTTGCTTCCTTAGGCATGCCTGGATTCTCTGGATTTATCGGCGAATTCTTCAGCTTAATGGGTGCCTTCACGAGTCCATTTGTACATCCGGGGATTGCGATTTTCGGAGCTTTGGGACTAGTATTAGGCGCTGGATATTTGTTATGGACTTTCCAAAAAATCTATTTGGGAAAACTATTCTTAAAAAACAACGACTGGTCTTTGCCTGATTTGACTAATTTAGAACTAGTTAGTCTTTTTGGTCTTGGAATTATCAGTATATTGCTAGGCATTTATCCCGGTTTACTATTCGAACTCAGTGATAAATTCGTGACTACCCTGTTAAAATAAACCTATTAATTTATACACTATGGAAAACAAATTCAGCCGTAGAGACATCCTAAAGAGCTCTGCAGGATTCGCTGGCCTGGGCATGATGGGCCACCGTTTCGAAGAGGCCGACAAACAAGCAGGACTTGACCTAAAAGGAAAAGTACATCACTCGGCTTGCCGCTGGTGCTACCAAGATATTCCTTTTGAGGAATTAGTGATTAATGCCAAAAAAATCGGCTTACAATCGATCGAATTAACGGGTCCCGATGAGTGGGAAATTTTGAAGAAACACGATATGACTGCAGCCATCGGTTGGGGTAAATATCCAGATGGAATGAATATCCCAAACTTCTTTAACCGCACAAAAAACCATGATGCCTTAGTAGGCTTCTACGAAGATATTATTCCAAAAGCAGCCAAAGCAGGCGTTAAAAACATCATCACTTTCTCCGGAAACAGAGACGGAATGAGCGATGAAGATGGCCTAATTAATTGCAAAAAAGGTCTACAACGCATCATGAAAACGGCTGAACGTTACGATGTAACGATCTCCATGGAGTTATTAAATTCCAAAG
Source organism: Aquirufa sp. (assembly GCA_049418705.1). Lineage (GTDB taxonomy): Bacteria > Bacteroidota > Bacteroidia > Cytophagales > Spirosomataceae > Aquirufa. The sequence goes on along the minus strand of JBMSJH010000036.1, from coordinate 866 downwards.
TCAATCACAAAGATTACCAGGCGGACACAACAGAATGGGGCGCTGCACTTTGTGAGATGGTAGGTTCCGATAAATTCAAATTGCTTTACGATATCTACCACATGCAAATCATGGAAGGGGACGTAATTGCAACCATCAAAAAATACCACCAATACATCTCTCACTACCATACAGGTGGTGTTCCTGGTCGTAACGAAATCGATGAGACGCAAGAATTGAACTATGCAGCCATCATCCGCGCGATCTACGATACCGGATACAAAGGCTTCATTGGTCAAGAGTTTATTCCTGCTCGCAAAGACAAAATGGCTTCTTTAGAACAAGCGGTGAAAATCTGCGATATCTAAGGATATCAATACCTTGATAAAAACGCAAACTGCTCCGAGTGAGAGGTTTGCGTTTTTTATTTATCAGGTTCTTGTTAATTGATTTTTCGCGTTTGCAGGCTGGCATTTTTCTCCTCTATTTCGGGATATGAAAACGCTGGTATTGTTTTTTTTCTCTTTTGCCTCCCTCGCACAATGTGCGACCATTTTTACGCAACCCCTCGCCCAAATAACCTGCGAAGGCGATTCCATTCGACTATTTTGCCTAAGTTCTGGAGGAAGCTATCAATGGGAAAAACGTCGACCATCCGACTCGAAATTCACCTCTATCACGGGTGCACGTTCATCGCGCTTTGCTTTTCTATCAGGCGGAGCCACCCATCCGTCTGGAAGCTATTATCGATTAAAAATATCCGTAGGAAAATGTGTCAATTATTCGGATTCTGTCCTGATCATATTGCGAAAAGCACCCCTAATTTCTGCTATGACGGTTTGCGAGAATTCCATTGTTCCGCTTTCCTCTGCTTATTCCTGGACGAT
>JBMSJH010000035.1:0-13077 GCA_049418705.1 Aquirufa sp. | reverse complement strand
CATGGGGAAATAGCAAGATGACGTGTTAGGTATCGAAACACTAGATGAAAACATCAAGGATACACCTTATTTCGGAGCGATCGTCGGACGTTTTGGAAATCGCATCGCAGCGGCGAAATTTACACTAGACCGGAAGGAATATACCTTAGCTGCCCAAAACAACGGCCAACACCTTCACGGGGGTCTTGTAGGTTTTGATAAGAAAGTGTGGAAAGTGGAAGCTGCCTCCGCGCAGAGCCTAAGCTTATCTTATATTTCCAAAGACTTGGAAGAAGGTTTCCCTGGAAACCTGAGCGTTAAAATGACCTATACCTTATCGGATGACAATGAATTAGGGATCTCTTACGAGGCAACGACTGATAAAGCGACCGTTTTAAACTTGAGCAATCACTCGTATTTTAACTTAAGCGGAAATGCGAAGCGCGATATTTTAGCGCATGAAGTGCAGATCGATGCGTCACGTTTAGTGGCGGTGAATAAAGTATTGATTCCGACTGGTGAGTTGACTCCTGTCGCAGGAACGCCATTTGATTTCACGAAGTCGCATGTGGTGGGCGATCGCATTAACGATACTTCATCGGAGCAGATTGTGTTAGGTGGGGGATATGACCATTGCTGGGCTTTGGACAAGGCTTTCGGGTCGTATGCGAAAATCGCAACTGTCGTAGAACCCGTTTCAGGACGTAAGATGGTGGTTTCGACGGATCAGCCGGGGGTGCAGTTTTATACGGGGAATTTCCTCGATGGGCACTTGACAGGAAAATATGGGGTAGCGTATGGGAAGCGTTTTGGGCTATGTTTGGAGACGGAGCATTTTCCAGATTCTCCTAATCAGCCAGCATTCCCTACGACGGTTTTACGTCCAGGAGAAACCTATAAAACGAAGACAGCGTATCAATTTAGCGTAAACTAGAGCGTTTTCGCTTCGTTCCAGTAGACATCCATTTCTGCCAAAGTCATCTCAGAAAGCGCCTTCCCATTCTCTGCTGCGCGCTTTTCGAGGTGCTGGAAGCGTTTGATGAATTTCTTATTCGTGCGTTCTACGGCCGTTTCGGGATTAATATCGATGAACCGAGCGAAGTTCACGAGGCTAAAGATCAAATCCCCTAGTTCACCTTCGGCCTCCGCTTTGCCCGCTTCGTCTAATTCTTTACCCACAAAAGTCTCCTTGAATTCGCCCAGCTCTTCTTCCACTTTCTCCCACACCTGCTCTTTTTCTTCCCAGTCAAAACCCGCACCGCGCGCCTTTTCCTGAATGCGCATGGCCTTCACGAGTGCTGGCAAAGATCCCGGAACGCCGCCTAAAACGGACTTGTTCCCTTCTTTCAATTTCAAGGCTTCCCAATTCTGCTTCACCTGCTCCTCCGTTTCAGCGACTACATCTCCGTAGATATGCGGATGGCGGCTGATGAGTTTTTCGCACACGCCGTGTAACACGTCACTGACATCGAAGGCCCCTTTTTCTGAGCCTATTTTACTGTAAAATACGAGGTGCAAAAATATATCCCCCAGTTCCTTGCGGATTTCAGGCAGGTCATTTTCCAAAATCGCATCGGAGAGCTCGTAGGTTTCCTCGATGGTCAAATGGCGCAATGATTCCAGCGTCTGTTTCTTATCCCAAGGGCATTTTTCACGTAGGTCATCCATGATGACGAGTAATCGGTCGAATGCCTCCGCGGCTTTGGGGTATTTCATGATTAAGGGTTCAGCGCGTAAACTCGAATGTAGTCGATTTGGAACTTATTAGGGAAAATCGTGTCATCCACACCCTTTTGGCCTCCCCAGTTTCCACCGATCGCTAGATTCATCAAGATATGTTGTTTCTTGTCAAAAGGCCATTGTTCCCAGCCACCCTTCGGATTTTTGAATTCGAAGTATTGCTTATCATCGACAAAGGCCCGGATATAATCAGGTGTCCAGTCTACGCGGAATACGTGAAATTCTGAATCCCAATTCGCGACCGTTGTAGTCGCTGTTTTCTGCGTACCAATGATGTGATTAAATGCTTTTGTATGCACGCTCGCATGAAACACACCTGGGTCGTAACCCACATGCTCCAAGATATCAATCTCGCCATTGTCTGGCCAGTATTGTGAACCGTAATCGGATTGACTTGCTAGCATCCAGATCGCTGGCCAGTTTCCACGGCCGGCTGGAATTTTTGCTTTGGCCTCTATACGACCATATAAAAAGTCATTCTTTCCTTTCGTTACGATACGAGCCGAAGTATAAGAACTCGTTCCAGCCGTTTCCTTGATGGCCTCGATCGTTAAAATGCCATTCTCGATGTGCGCATTTTTGATATTCGCATTCGTATAATTTTGAAGTTCATTATTTCCCCAGCCGCTATTTCCCACATCATATCCCCATTTAGCAGGATCTGGCAAGCCATCTTTCTCGAATTCATCTGCCCAAAACGGCGTCGCGGCAAAAGTGTACTCCTTGGGAAGCGGAGCAACAAAGTCGTTCATATTAATGGCAGGCTTAACGGGCTCTTCAGATTTACATGAAGAGAAAGTACCGAGACTTAAGAATAGAATGGCAAGACGAAGCATAGTGTTGATAGATTTTTCCCAAAAATAGTATTTCCTCCCGATTTATCCTCTCCAATATTCGTATATTTCGGGATGGATTTTAAACTAATTTCTTCTTACAAACCCACCGGTGATCAACCCGAGGCAATTCGACAATTAGTCGAGGGGGTAAAGAAGGAAGAGCAGGCACAAACGTTACTAGGTGTGACAGGTTCCGGTAAGACCTTCACCATCGCGAATGTGATTCAGCAGACGAATAAACCTACGCTGATTTTGAGCCATAACAAGACCCTGGCCGCCCAATTATATGGGGAATTCAAGTCCTTTTTTCCGGAAAATGCGGTCGAATATTTCATCTCGTATTACGATTATTACCAGCCCGAGGCCTTCATCGCTTCTACAGGTACTTATATAGAAAAAGACCTCTCCATTAACCAGGAGATCGAAAAATTGCGTTTAGCCACGACCTCGTCGTTGATGTCTGGCCGCCGCGACATCATTGTGATCGCCTCGGTTTCCTGCATTTATGGTATGGGAAATCCGGACGAATACCGGAACTCGATCATGCGTGTGGCCGTGGGAGATGTTATCTCGCGTAACCAGTTTTTATTCCGCTTAGTCGAGATTTTGTATGCGCGGACGGAAGGCGAATTTTTGCGCGGAACCTTCCGTGTGAAGGGCGACACGGTGGATATCTTTTTAGCGTATGCGGACTTCGGCTATCGCTTTGTGTTTTTTGGCGATGAGATTGAAGAGATTCACCGCATCGACCCTTGGTCAGGTAAAAAGATCTCTTCGGAGACGATGGTGGCCGTTTTTCCGGCGAACCTGTTCGTGACGGGTCGCGAGACCTTGAACAATGCCATCTCCCATATTCAGGAGGATTTAGTGAACCAGATTTCCTATTTCGGTCGCGAAGGTCGTCTCACCGAGGCGGAACGAATTAAGCAGCGGACGGAGTTTGACCTGGAGATGATGCGTGAGTTAGGTTATTGCTCAGGTATCGAGAATTATTCGAGGTATTTTGACCAAAGAAAATCCGGCCAGCGCCCCTTCTGTCTTCTAGACTTCTTCCCAGATGACTTCTTAATGGTCGTGGACGAAAGCCACGCCACGATGCCCCAAATCCGTGCGATGTATGGTGGTGACCGCTCCCGCAAAGAATCCTTAGTGGAATACGGTTTCCGTTTACCTTCGGCGATGGATAACCGCCCCTTGAAATTCGATGAATTTGAAGACTTAATCGGCCAAACTATCTTCGTCTCCGCCACCCCATCCGACTACGAATTGCGTCGTTCGGAAGGCGTCGTGGTTGAGCAGATTATACGGCCTACTGGGCTTTTGGACCCATTAATTGAAGTCCGTCCTACGAAAAATCAAATCGATAATTTACTCGAAGAGGTCTACGATCGCATCAAGAAAAACGAGCGTGTCTTAATCACGACGTTGACGAAGCGGATGGCGGAAGAACTTTCGAAATACCTTGACCGCGTGGGAATCAAATGCCAGTACATTCACTCGGAGGTGAAAACGCTGGAACGTGTCGAAATCCTGCGCAACCTGCGCCTTGGCGTTATTGACGTGTTAGTGGGCGTGAACTTATTGAGAGAAGGTTTGGACTTACCGGAGGTTTCTTTAGTTGCCATTATGGATGCGGACAAAGAAGGTTTCTTGCGTGACATTCGCTCGCTGATTCAGACCATCGGTCGTGCAGCACGTAACGAAAATGGGAAGGTATTGATGTACGGGGATAAGATCACGGGTTCGATGGAACTTGCGATCTCTGAAACAAACCGCCGTCGCGCCATCCAAATGGCCTATAACGAGAAGCACGGGATTACGCCCAAAACAATTTGGCGTTCGCATGACGAAATCATGGAGCAAACCTCCATTGCGGATCGCATGGCGAAACCGACGAAGAATTATACGATTCACCCGGATCAAGCGCCTGTCGCGGCAGATCCTTTATTAGCTTACATGAAACCGGCAGAGCTGAAGAAGCAATCCGAAACCATCCGAAAAGAGATGGAGAAAGCCGCGCGCGATCTCGATTTCCCATTAGCCGCGCGTCTTCGCGACGAATTAGCGGTGATCGATTCGATGCTGGTCTAATTTCAACGCACAGACATTCCGAACTTGTTGCAAATAATTTTGTTGTAGAATCCACTCGTATTCAGCCGTCGTCGCGTCTGTTAACGTAAAGCGGACGCTATCTCCAGGCCCCATTTGTGCCAAACGTGGCAAATCTGCCGAAATGACGTGGCCTATGCGAGGATAGCCTCCGGTGGTTTGGTGCGCCGCCATCAAGACAACTAATTGCCCCGAGGGGAGGAGTTGAATGGTTCCTGCAGTCACGGCACTGGATAACATCGTCGCCGAGGAAACCGTTTTCATGGGTTCCTGAACAAGCTGATAACCCATGCGATTCGACGTCGCGGATATGGAGAAATCCTTGCTTAAAATTAGCTGTTGCGAACAGGCTTTTAGGTGATCCCACTCTCTTCCGCACAGTATTCGAATCGGATCTTGACTAGGGGCATCTTCGGGTCCCATGGACCAAGGCATAATTTTTACGCGAGAGACTTTCTCGTCTCTTATTTCTCTTGCTGCAATGTAAACGCGTCTACCTGAAACCGGTTTTTTACAGCTGATAATCGCTCCCGGCGGAACTTTGATGGGCTGGTTCATGGGAACTTCTACGTTATCGATGCAGACCGAGAAGTCTGCGCCACAAACAGCGATCAAGGTGCTCGTTTCGAATTGATAAACACCAGACGGGAAGTGCATTTCTAAAGCCTTATCATAGACATCATTTCCCACGAGCGCGTTCGCTAATTGTAAAGAAAAGCTGTCCATGGCTCCTCCAGGCGGAATGCCCTCGTGTTGCAGACCGTAGATAGGTAGGCTTTGCCAAGAATCCAATAAACCTTTCTTGATCAGTTTCATGCGTTTACGGGGATAAAACGGACGCGATCTCCCGCTTTGAAATGGGGAATTTGGGCGGTGCGACCGATAATTTGCCAGCCCCCGGGAGATGCGCTCGGATAAATGCCAGTTTGGTTGCCAGCTAGCCCGATGTCCCCGGCTTGAATGCTGGCGGGTTTATCTTTGCGAGACACGGTAATTCGTTCGTCCGTGGTGCCCATATAGGCGAATCCGGGCAAGAAGCCGAGGAAGAAAACGGTGTATATTTTTTCGCTGTGAATGGCGATCACCTCTTTTTCCGTGAGTCCACAGGCGGAGGCCACGGCTGCTAAATCTGGCCCTGAATAGTCGCAGGGGATTTCGTGGAGGCGTCCTTCCATGGCCGGCGAAGTGAATGGCTGGGCTAATTTTTCTTCGATCAGCGTCTTCATTCCGGATAAGCCCTGAAAGCGACTGGCCACATATCCTAAATCGAAAACGATGGTTAGGCTGGCATAGGCTGGAATTAAGTCCAAAGTCCCAGGAAGTGGCTCGGATTGAAACTGATAAAAGCGCTTGATGACCTCCTCGTGCAATTCCTCACTGATTTCGTTGCCGAATTCGATCGTGAGCGCGCTGTCGCCTAATTCGTAGATTTGAGGGATCATTGGTTAAATTTCTAAGGTAATTTAGTATTTTTAGGCAAATATCTTGTATGAAAAAGACCTTAATTTTTTTATTGCTCCTTAGCGTATTCTCAGCGAAGTCTCAGGACGATTATGCTGATTTTTATGCCAAAAGAGAGGCGAGTCTCAAGTCCGAAAATGGCTGGTTGAATTTAGCCGGCTTGTTTTGGCTGAAGGAAGGCGAAAACACGATCGGTGGCGCTGAATCGAATGACTTTGTTTTTCCACACGCGGAGGCGTCTTTGGGCAAGGTCATCCTTCAAAATAATCAAGTTCTTTATAATGGGCAGGTCATCTTTCCTTATTCTGGGCCTAAGCCTACCGTCATTTCTCATCAATCGCTTCGCTGGTTTATCATTCAACGCGGCGATAAATTTGCCATTCGTTTACGGGATTTAGAGGGAGAATACCTCAAAGCTTTCCACGGAATCGATCATTTCCCAGCGGATCAGAAGTGGAAAATCAAGGCCAAATTCATTCCCACTGCGGGTAAAAAAGTCACCATCATCGACATTACGGGTCGCTCTTACCAAGAGGATTCACCGGGTTTATTGGAGTTTGTGGTGGACGGCAAAACCTATCGCCTAGAGGCGGGGCCGGGAGAGACGAAGGAGGATTTCTTTGTGGTTTTTGGCGACGCAACGAATAAAACTTCGACCTATGGCGGAGGTCGTTTTCTAGATACTAAAGGATTTAATGCGGACGGAACCGTGACCCTTGATTTCAATAAGGCCTATAATCCGCCGTGTGCTTTCACGCCATTCGCGACTTGTCCGTTGCCCACGAAGGAGAATAAATTAACGGTGGCCATCCCAGCAGGGGAAAAAAATGCGGGACATCATTAATATGGAGAACAAGCGACTTTTATCGATTGACATTTTCCGCGGACTCACGGTCATTTTGATGACAATCGTGAACAACCCGGGGGATTGGGGGCACATTTATGCGCCTTTAGAGCACGCGGAGTGGCACGGCTATACGTTGACGGATCTCGTTTTTCCATCCTTCCTCTTCATCGTGGGTATTTCGACGGTTCTTTCGAAGCCTTCTGAGGATCAATTATTGAAGATTTTCAAACGCGCTCTGCGGATATTTTTGCTAGGACTTTCGTTAAGTTTTTTCTCCAAAATCAAAGCCGGTGACTTTACGCTGATCGTTCGCTTGCTCGCGATGGCGGCTGCAACCGTGGCCTTTTTAGGGGATTATTCTTTGAAGAGGCAGTTTTGGGTGGCCGTGGGGGCTTTTGTGTTGATGATAGGCCTCTGCTTTTCTGGTTTGACTGATTTCGAACACGTGCGTATTCCTGGAGTCTTGCAGCGGATTGCGGTGGTGTATTTGCTCGTGGGATTATTGCATTTTTATGCCTCTTTGCGAATTCAGATGGTTGTTTTTATCGCTAGCCTTGTAGGCTATTGGGCCTTGATGCATTTCATGGATGTGCCAGGTATCGGTGCAGCTAACTTGGAGGTGAATAAGAACTTAGCGGCTTGGTTAGATAATTATTTGCTAGAAGGACATTTGTGGGCAAGCTCGAAGACCTGGGATCCGGAAGGAATTCTCAGCACGTTGCCGGCGGTGGCGACGGGGTTAGCGGGATTGTTTGCGGGTAGGTATTTGCAGGGGAGTCCGAAGGCTTCCGTATTGTTTGCTGTTGGTGCATTGGCACTTGTGGCGGGGACGGTTTGGGGTTGGTATTTTCCGATTAACAAGGCTTTGTGGACGAGTTCTTATGTGCTCGTGGCGGCAGGTTGGGATCTTTTGTTGCTCGCCGTTTTGCAGGCGACGATTCGTTCTGATAAGTATTGGAAGCCGGTTTTGATCTTTGGGATGAACCCCATGTTAGTGTTTTTCTTCTCGGGGATTATCCCCAGGGTTTTGGGAATGATAAAAATAGGAGAGGATGGCCTAATATCTTGGATTTATTCGCAGGGGATCGAGCCGCTTTTTGCGGATAAAATCAATGCCTCACTGGCGGGAGCGCTGATTTATGTGGTGATTTGGGCGGGGATTTTGGCCTTCTTCGACTCCCGAAAAAGATACTATAAAGTCTAATTTCATAGGGCAAATCCGGGCTTAATTTCGTATTTTTACAGCCCTTATTGATTAGCCCAAAACAGATGGATTACCTAGCTGGCCTGAACGAGCCTCAACGAAAAGCAGTCGAACATATTGATGGTCCTTTGATGATCATCGCCGGCGCCGGATCTGGAAAGACCCGCGTGCTGACATATCGTACGGCACATTTGATTGAGAAGGGGGTGGATCCATTTGCGATCTTGCTGTTGACTTTTACGAACAAGGCGGCGGGCGAGATGCGTCACCGTATCGAGACGGTGATAGGGAATGCGGCGAAGAACATTTGGATGGGTACATTTCACTCGATTTTTGCCAAAATTCTTCGTTTCGAAGGCGAACGCCTCGGGTATACCTCGAATTTTTCCATTTACGATACCGATGATTCGAAATCTTTAATCCGCGCGCTGATTAAGGAGAAGAATCTAGACGATAAAGTATACAAAGTAAACCTGGTTTTGAACCGCATCTCGAATGCGAAAAACCGCTTAATCGGCCCGGCACAATATACCGGATCCTCCATTTTAGCCGAAGAAGATCGCCTGGCTCGCATCCCAGCGATGGGCGAATTATACCAGCTCTACTGTGCACGCTGCTTCGCGGCGAATGCGATGGACTTTGATGATTTGTTATTCCAAACGAACATCCTTTTCCGCGACCATTTGGACGTATTGAACAAATACCAACACAAGTTCAAGCACGTGATGGTGGATGAGTTTCAGGATACGAACGTGTCCCAGTATTTAATCACGAAGAAACTATCTGCGGTGAATCGCAACATCTGTGTGGTGGGTGACGATGCGCAGTCCATTTATGCCTTCCGTGGCGCGGATATCCAGAATATCCTGAATTTCGAGCGCGATTATTCGGACTTGGTGACCATTAAATTAGAAGAGAATTACCGTTCGACGAAGGCCATTGTGGCCGTCGCGAATTCGATTATCTCTCGCAATAAGAATCAATTAAAGAAAGACGTTTTCACCTCGAACGAGGATGGAGATGATATCGAAATCATCCGTGCTTCGAGTGACAACGAAGAGGGTCGGATGATTGCTTCGACGATTTTCGAGGCAGCTCAGAAAGAGAATTTGACCTGGTCTGACTTCGCCATTTTATACCGTACGAATGCGCAATCGCGTTCTTTTGAGGAGGCCCTGCGCCGTCTAAATATCAAATACCGCATCATCGGTGGTGTTTCTTTCTACCAACGCAAGGAGATCAAGGACGTGTTAGGCTACCTGCGTTTTACGGTGAACCAAAACGATGAGGAGGCTTTCAAGCGCATTATCAATTTGCCAAAACGCGGCATCGGTGACACGACCATCGCTAAAATTGTGGTAACGGCAGCAGAAAACAATGTGCCAGTTTGGGATATCGTTTCGAACATTGGTCAATTTCAAGCGGCACGCGGAAGTGCGGGAATCGAGGCTTTCTCTGATTTGATCAAGTCCTTCAAATTGATGGTCGAGGTTGAGAAAAAGGATGCCTACGAGGTGGCGAATCACGTGGCGAAAGCCTCGGGTTTATTACGTGAATTATATGAGGATAAGACGGTAGAGGGTTTAGCGCGCTACCAAAACTTACAAGAATTACTGAATGCCATCAAGTCCTTCGTGGACAATCCGGAAAACGAGGACAAATCACTTGCGACTTTCTTGCAATCTGTTTCCTTGTTAACAAACGCAGATGCGGACGAAGATCCGGCGGATCGCGATAAGGTAACGTTGATGACGATACACTCGGCGAAGGGTTTGGAGTTCAATCGCGTCTTCTTAGTGGGATTAGAGGAGGATTTATTCCCGTCCCAAATGATGTTGCAATCCCAACAGGACCTCGAGGAGGAGCGTCGTTTGTTTTACGTAGCGGTGACTCGGGCAGAGAAGAAGTTGATGATTTCCTATGCGGAATCACGCTACCAATTTGGTCGATTGAAGGCTTGCGAACCGAGTCGATTCTTGAATGAATTAGATCCTAATTTTGTCAAAATGGCGAAGCCGGCCGGTGCTCGCAAAGAAGTGGCTAGTTTCCGTCCCGTTCAGAAAACAGGATTCACGGCTAAACCAGCTCCATCTGCAGCTCAGCTGATTCAAAAGCCAACGACGAATACGAATTACCAGCACGTGGTTTCCACGAACTTTCAGGCAACGGATGCACTCGCTTTAGCAGCCGGCCAAAAAGTCGAGCACGCTAAATTCGGTTTCGGCCTCATAAAACGCATCGACGTGAATGGCGCAGAACGCAAAGCGGTGATTGATTTTGAAAAAGGGGTAGGCGAGAAGACACTCTTATTGAGCTTCGCGAAACTGATGGTGGTAAGCTAATTAGTTTTGGGAATCGTCTTGATCCGCGGATAAACGCTGGGTCACGCGCACCTTTTTGATACGGCGAGTATCGACAGACTGTACTTTGAAAGTAAAATCTTCGAATTCGATTTCCTCTCCCGCACTTGGGATTCTTCCGAAAAGCTCGATAATCAAACCGGCAAGGGTTTCGCTCTCACCTTTGGCCTTCTCGAAATAAGCTCCATCAATTTCAAATACACGACAGAAATCATTTAGTGAAGTCTTCGCCTCGAATACATAGATGTTGTCAGCGATTTTCTTGTAATCCGCTTCCACCTCATCGAACTCATCATTAATCTCACCCACGATTTCCTCGATGATATCTTCCATCGTGACTAAACCTTCGGTCTCGCCGTATTCATTCACGATGATGGCCATGTGCACCCTTTTCTCTTGGAAATCGTACAAAAGATCATCGATTTTCTTGTTTTCCGGAACGAAGAACGGGGTATGCAAAAGGGGAATCCAATCGAAGTTCTCGTCTTGGTCAATGTGTTTTAATAAGTCTTTGATGTATAAAATACCTTCGATTTTATCGATGGTCTCATTGAATACCGGCACACGAGAATAGCCATTCTTGTTAATGAGGTCCATTAATTCGTGGAAATTCATGCTCGTGTCGAAGGCAACAATATCGCGTCTTGCCTGCATCACCGATTTCACGGAAATATTTCCAAAATTCAGAATCCCACGTAAAATATCTTTCTCCCGATCACTCGTATTCTCATCCGTGGTAATCTCCAGCGCCTGATTTAATTCTTGGGAAGTCAGTGTATAGGACTTCTTTTTCACGCGTTTTTCAATTAATCCAGAGATACCTAAGAGCGCTTTCGAAAGAGGGGCAAAAACGAAACTTAAAAAGCTAATTAGCGGAGCAGAATAGCGGGCGAAATTCAGGTTATTCTGTTGTGCCCAGACTTTGGGAATCAATTCACCGAAAAACGTAATGATAAATGTCACCCCAAACAACAAAAACAGGGTCACTAACACCGTCTCCATCGACTGTTCTCCCATCACCTGAGAGGTCAAATAATTGGCAAGCGTAATGAAAATAATATTCACAAAGTTGATGGAAATCAACAAAGTAGCGAGTAATTGCTGTGGTTTTTCGAGTAATACACTGACCTTTTTCTCACTGCTAACCTCACTTTCACGCAAGTAGATTCGCTGATCTGCATTCAGGGAAAAAAAAGCTACCTCTGATCCGGCTAAAACGGCAGATAGAAACAACAGAGCCACTAAAACGAAGGAAATAAGCGCAATTGAACTCACACTAATGGAAGGCTCCACGGCGAGTAAAAAGAGATTGGGTAAGGGGTCTGGGTCCATATTTTGAGTGAACTGATCGATGCAAATTTACAAAAAAGGGAATACGAAAAGCGATATTCCCTTTTTTGTCACATTAAATTTAAAACGGCAGGTCATCGCCTTCTTCCATCATCGGAGGGAAAGGTTCTGACTTCGAGGCCCCTGCTAAAACTGCTTCTGGCTTCGGTCTTTCCGCTGCTGGAGCAGGCGCTGGCGAGCCTTCATTGCGTCCACCGATTAGGTTAATCGAGGTAGCACGAACTTTATAGCCGCGAACGGTTGCACCATTCTTATCTTGCCATTCTTCGGAACGAATTTTTCCTTCGATATATACCTGATTTCCTTTTTTCAAATACTGCTCCGCGATGTTCGCCAGGTTATCCCAAAGCTCCACGCGATGCCATTCCGTTTGATCCACCCGTTGTCCGTCTTTTCCGGTATACGACTCGGAGGTCGCGATGTTAATGTTTGCTACTTTCACACCGCTAGGAAGCGCGCGCACTTCCGGATCAGCGCCTAAATTTCCTAGTAAAATAACTTTGTTTACTCCAGCCATAATGATTTGTCGTTTAAAGGGTTAGCTCAGCAAGGCTCCTTGCATTGCCTAAAGGTAAGCGGGTGAAATGTCTTGTAAAATAGGACAGTCTAAATTATCAGTTATTAGGTTCAAAAGCAAAACGGGTTTTCCTTTGCTCTCGAACTCTGAGGGGCTCATCCAGCTATAACCCGCTGGAATTTCTAGGTCAAAATTATCAGGAACCTGAACATGCCAACCTTCGCAATTGATTTTTCGATGACTTAAAAGATGCACCGATGGGGACTTTAATGCCTGCCTCGGAAATGGGAGCCATTCCAGCGATCCTTCGATTAAATAGAACTCCCATAATCCCTTCCAAATGCTGTTTTCAGTCCGCTCGCGCACTAAAAGCTGTCCTTTTTGTTCGATGACGAGGTAGTCCATTTGTATTTCTTTGACCTTCGTCTTCTTTGATTTTATCGGTAACTCAGCAACTCGGCTAGCACTAAAAGCAGCACAAGAAATCCGTAAAGGACAAACAGAACAATCTGGCGCCGGCGTACATTGCAAAGCGCCAAACTCCATAATAGCCTGATTAAATCCCGCTGGATCCGCATCCGGAATCAAGGACTGAGCTAGGGAAGTAAAAACTCCTCGCGCCGCAGAAGAGGCAATATCCGTTTCTACTTCGAACACGCGTGACAAAACCCGAA
>JBMSJH010000034.1:0-13166 GCA_049418705.1 Aquirufa sp. | reverse complement strand
TAGCATTGACCGCATTTTAGGCTCTCAAGAAATTATTATCAGCCCTGGAATTCCAGAGAAAACCGATATCGTAAAGGCCATTAAGGCAAAAGGTATTTCACTTGTTTCTGAAATTGAATTTGCTGCGCGCTATACAAAAGCGAAATTAGTGGCCATCACCGGATCGAATGGTAAAACGACCACTACCCTCTTAACGTACCATTTCTTGAAATCCGCAGGTTTAAAAGTGGGTTTAGCTGGGAATATTGGGCAGAGTTTTGCTAAGCAGGTGATGGAAGACCAACACGATATCTACGTTTTGGAGATTTCCAGCTTCCAGTTAGACCGCTGCTTTGAATTCAAGCCAGATGTGGCTGTTTTATTGAATATCACGCCCGATCATTTAGATCGCTACGAATATAAATTTGAGAATTACATCGCTTCGAAGTTTAGAATCTTCCAAAACGCGGACGCTCAAACGCCTTGCATTTTTTGGACAGATGATGAAGTGATTACAGCTAATCTTAATCAGTTACCTTCTTCAGCTGCCATGAAACGCGTTAGTTTCCATGAGCCAGCTGATGCCTACATTACAACAGATAAGATTCAATTTGATGGGGCGGAACTGCTTTTAGCAGATGCGCCATTAAAAGGACCGCATAATGCCATCAACATGTCAGTGGCCATGTTAGCTGCGCATGAAGCGGGCGTTTCTTATGCACAAATTTTAGCGTCCCTCCCCTTCTTTGAAAATGCGCCGCACCGTTTAGAGTCCTGTGGCAACTGGAATGGAGTGGAGTTTATCAATGATTCCAAGGCGACGAATGTAGATGCCGTATTTTATGCCTTAAATAGCTACAAGCAACCCTTGATTTTGATCATGGGGGGTGTGGATAAAGGCAATGAATACGAGGTCTTAGACCCACTAGTGAAGGAAAAGGTGAAAGGGCTAATTTGCCTAGGAACGAATAACGAGAAATTAGAGACGCATTTCGGATCCATCGTTCCTCAGCTTTTTACCACTGATTCGTTAGAGGATGCGGTGACGAAGGCAAAAGAATGGGCCACAAACGGAGATGTAGTTTTACTTTCTCCAGCCTGTGCGAGTTTTGATTTATTTAAGAATTACGAGGATCGAGGAGATCAATTTAAAAACACAGTTAAACGCTTAATCCATGGATAGTAAAATCAGAGCCTTTTTTCAAGAGCACCTGAAAGGGGATTATAAGATTTGGTTGATCGTGTTTATTTTGAACGCGTTCGGTTTATTGATTCAGTTCTCCGCGAAAGCGAAGTTGACGATGGATGGCCCTTTCGAGCCACTTTCGAGTTTCATTAAGACCTTAGTGATTCTGGGAATCTCCTTTTATTTGATGTCCTATTTCTCTAAATCGAATTATAGCCGAGTGGCGAAGTTTAGTGATTTAGCGCTGTTTTTATCTTGGGGATTAGTGATGGTGGCCTATGTTTTTGGGGCAACAAAGGGGGGTGCAAATCGATGGGTGAATCTAGGACCTATCTCTTTTATGCCCTCGGATATGGTGAAATTATGCCTTATTACGAGCCTAGCGAAGGATTTCTCTTCGAAACAAGCGGATCCAGATTCATATAATATGGTTATGTTCATTCGCATGTTGATTAAAATTGGGATATCCTGTTTCCTGATCATGCTTTCGAACTTCTCGACCAGTGTATTGATTTTTTTAACGAGTATTATTTTGATGTTTTTTGGCCGTGTTCCAGCTAAACAAATTGGACTTATTATAACGGCCGTGGCTATCATTGGAATTACGGTAGTTTCCTTAGGAATTGGCCAAAGAGCGCAAACCGTAAAAACCCGTATCGAAAACTACATCCAGCGTATCGGTAAGAACGAGACGAAAGTAAACAAAGCGAAGAACGAGGACTACCAAATCACGCGAAGTCTGTATGCCATCGCCACGGGAGCCATTCACCCGAAAGGTCCCGGGAAAAGTCAACAACGCTACATTCTTTCTCAAGCAGAATCCGATTTCGTTTATGCGATTATTATCGAAGAATATGGCATCGTAGGTGGACTAGCCATTCCGCTGCTGTTCCTGATCTTTATGTACCGAGGGGCGAAGGCCATTCAGTATAGTAACAAGCCTTTTGGGGGATTACTATCTGCCGGCTTAACTTTCTCGATTGTCTTCCAGGCCTTCATTAACATGCTCGTAGCAGTCGATGCGGGTCCGGTAACGGGACAACCGATGCCGATGATTTCTGCCGGAGGTACCTCCCTGATTTTTACCGCCATTAGTATAGGACTGATTTTAGCCGTGAGTAAAGATAAAGATCCTGAACCTGCACAACCTTCTGTAGCCTAATGTCGATTAAACGTGTAATTATTTCTGGAGGAGGAACAGGTGGTCACATTTACCCTGCTATTTCTATTGCGAATGCCATGAAGGAAATCGACCCCAGCCTCGAATTTTTATTCGTGGGTGCAGAGGGAAAGATGGAGATGGAAAAAGTACCCAAAGCCGGTTTTAAAATCATTGGCTTACCTATCGTGGGAATTCAAAGAACTCAAGTTTGGAAGAATATTTTCTTCCCTTTCAAGCTGGCAAAGAGTCTATTTTTATCTGCCAAAATCCTGAAAGATTTTAAACCCGATGTAGCCGTGGGAGTGGGAGGATATGCTTCAGGGCCACTTCTGTTAGCGGCTCGCTTTTTAGGTATCCCCTATTTCATACAAGAACAAAACTCCTTTGCTGGAATTACCAATAAAGCCCTAGCCAGCAAAGCGGAGCACATTTTCGTGGCATACCCAGGCATGGAGAGATTCTTCCCCGCACAGAAAATTACCTTAAGTGGGAATCCGGTACGAAAAGATTTACTAGAATCGGTTGGAAAAAGAGAACAAGCTGCGGCTCACTTTCACTTAGATCCAACCGTTAAAACGATTTTAATTATTGGTGGAAGCCAAGGAGCCAGAACCATTAATCAGGGAATATTGGCTGGATTAGATCGTTTACGAGAGGCAGGTGTTCAGGTGATTTGGCAGACCGGTATTGCCTTCGAATCGACGGCAAAAAAGGCAGCTGAAGGAATTTCAAGCGCTTATGTTTCCGCTTTCATCTACGAAATGGACTTAGCCTATGCGATGGCAGATCTAGTTATCTCCCGAGCTGGCGCCTCTTCCGTTTCGGAAATATGTCTATTAGGCAAAGCCAGTATTTTAGTGCCTTTACCTAGCGCAGCTGAGGATCACCAAACAGAAAACGCGAAGAGCCTCGTTTCCCAAAACGCCGCCATCCTCGTTCGCGATGCAGAAGTGAAAGAACAACTGATTTCGGAGGCCCTGAAAGCCATCCAAACCGATGTAAGTACCCTAGAAAAAAACAGTCTTCGTTTAGCCAAGCCAAACGCAGCACACGAAATAGCCCAATCCATTCTACACGCATGAAAAAAGAGTTAAGCCTTAGTGATTTAAAACAAGTCTATTTCTTAGGAATTGGGGGAATTGGAATGTCTGCCATCGCTCGTTGGTTTCTACATAACGGGTTTCCCGTAGCTGGATACGACAAGACGGAGAGCCCACTAACGAAAAAACTAGCCGAGGAAGGAATGGAAATTCACTATGAAGATTCCATCGATTTAATCCCGAAAGCCTGCCTAGAAGACGTAGAACACAGCTTATTCATTTACACTCCCGCCATTCCGAAGGATCATATAGAAATGAATCACCTGGTAGGCAAAGGCATTCGACTGTACAAACGTTCTGAAATTCTCGGCTGGATTACCCAACAAATTCCTACACTTGCCGTGGCAGGAACACATGGGAAAACGACAACCTCGTCTCTATTAACCCATTTATTAATTAGTGCGGGTAAAAACGTGACGGCCTTCCTAGGCGGCATCACGGTGAATTATGGCACGAATTTTATCCCCAATCAGTCGAAAGAAAATATCGTCTGCGTGGTCGAGGCCGATGAATACGATCGTTCTTTCTTAACGCTTCACCCGCAAGCTGCCGTGGTCACTTCCACAGATGCAGACCACTTGGACATTTATGGGGATGGAGATTCAGTGTTAGAGAGTTTTCAATTATTCGTCAACCAAATCAAAGCAGATGGATTCTTCATCCAGAAAAAGGGCTTAACCCTACATTCTGAAATAGGCGATTCAACTTTTGGTATTGACAAAGGAGATTTCCAAGCACACAATATCCGCATTGAAAATCACCGGATGATTTTTGATATGAAATACCCGGGCGGTGAGGTAAAAGATATCCCGATGCGCATTCCGGGCTTTCACAATATTGAAAATGCTTTAGCTGCGGCTGCCTTAGCGATGCAGGTGGGTGTGACAGGGGAAGAAATTAAGGTGGGTATTTCCTCCTTCCTAGGAGTAAAACGTCGCTTTGAATACCACGTGGAATCAGCAAATCATGTCATGATTGATGATTATGCACACCATCCTACGGAAATCGCCGCTTGCTTAAACTCAGTGAGAGCACTCTATCCGGGCGAGAAAATTACCGCCGTTTTTCAACCGCATTTATTCTCTAGAACAAAAGATTTTATCGATGACTTCGCAAAAAGCTTAGCGATTGCGGACGAATTGTATTTATTGGATATTTATCCGGCTCGCGAACTTCCGATGGAAGGGGTTACTTCCGATTGGTTATTGAGCAAAATCGAGCTGGAGAACAAGCAGGTGATCTCAAAAGCAGACCTGCTTAACGTAATTGAGGAGAAAAACCCAGCCTTATTAGTGACGATGGGGGCTGGAGATATCGATCTTCTTTTGAATGATTTAAAATTGAGCTTATCTTAGTATAATTTTTCAAAATGAAGGCAAACGCGACGTTAATCAAGCAAGTAATCGGGATGGTGATTCTATTCGCCCTCGTCCTTGCTGCGGTCATTTTTGCCGAGATTAGCTTTAATGAGGTGGTATGCAAAGGGGTGGAAATCACCTTAGACTCCGAGAACGAGAAGGCGCTCTTAAGTAAGAAAGATATCAAATTGATGGTTTCTGAGCAGGGAACTGATTATTTCTTAGACAAACCCATCACCCAGATTTCACTTCGTAAAATAGAGGAACGTATAAAGCGCATTCCTTTGGTAAAATCTTGTGAGGCTCACCATGATTTCAGCGGTGTTATCTCGGTTTCGGTGAAGGAATACAAGCCTATTGCGCGTATTGTACGATCGACGATCGGCACCTCCCCTTTCCCAGATCAATACATTTCAGAGGATGGGAAATTCATCGGGACGAGTCCATTGTTCACCCCCCGGATTATCGTGACGGGAGGACCTTATTTCGATGGCAAAAGAGATTTGCAGGATAAAAGAGGTAAGACCTTGATCCCGTTCTTTCAGTTTATTGAAAATAATGAATTTTGGAAAGCCCAAATCTCCCAAATCATCGTCGCAAAAGACGGAGGAATCGTGTTAATTCCGACGATAGGGACGACCCGGATAGACTTTGGCCTACCGATCAATATTGAAAACAAATTCAAGAAATTATTCATATTCTATCAAAAAGTAATACCGAATAAAGGCTGGAATAAATACAGCTGGGTGCAGCTGAAATATAAGAATCAGCTTATTTGCGAATAATAGCCAAATTTTTTAATTTAATATCCGTTCTACAAACAACATATAATGCGTAACGACTTAATTATCGGTTTAGATATTGGTAGCTCACATGTGAGAGCGATTGCAGGCAAGCAGAATGACCGAGGCAGATTAGAAATTTTAGCGACAGGTTCGTCCGTTAATACGAATAACGTTTTAAACGGAGAGATTGTTAATATTAATAAGACGACGGCAGCGATTTCAGAGGCAATGAATCAAATTTCCCACGTGCTAGACGGGAAAAATTCGGAGCACTTCTTCGCTTCTAACCTATCTGGCTCGCATATTAAAGTACAACCGTTTAGCCTTTCTAAAATACGCAAGAACGAAAGAGAACCCGTTTCAAACAACGAGGTGATGAGCCTTTTTGAAGAAGCGAAACGTACGTTTGCAGACAAAAATCCTTGCGTTTTACATACCTTACCGATCGGTTTTAAAGTGGGTAATTTACCTGATACCTTAGATCCTATCGGTCAAATAGGCCAAAAGATTCAAGCCGATTTCGTTTTCATTTCAGCGAATCCAAGCAAGAATGATTTATTAACCCAATGTTTGAAATCTGCGGAGACGAAACACTTAAAGAAAGGAAATGTCTATTTCAGTTCTTTAGCGACCGCTAGCTCCGTTTTAAATAAAGAAGAAAAGCAAGAAGGTGTGGTTCTTGTCGACCTAGGAAGTGGAACGACAGAAATCAGTATCTTCCAAAACAACCGTCTAAAGCACGCTACCGTATTAAACTGGGGTGGTGATTTATTGACGGAAGATATTCAATCTGGATTAGAGATTTCGCGTGACCATGCAGAGACATTGAAGGTCCGTTTTGGATCAGCGATTCAAAAAGATATCCCTGTTAGCGAAGTGGTTATGATTCCAGGTATCGCAGGCCGTAAGGCTACTCCGGTTTCTGTGAAGAACCTAGCGATTATCATTGAAGAGCGTTTGAAGGAATTAGCGGCAATTATCGTTGCGGAGATTTCGAAGCAAACAGACATCAAACAATTGAAAGCGGGTCTTGTATTAACGGGTGGTGGAGCTCAATTGCCTTATATTGATGAGTTATTCCAAAAATACACTGGCCTTGATGCCCGCATCGGTGATCCTAACGCTACATCATCAAATCCAGCCATCGCAACGGAAATTAAAGACCCTTCTTTTGCAACGGTTATCGGTTTAGTTCAGGTGTATTACGATCAGCAAGAAACGGCAGAGGCAGAAGAATCTACGATGGCTTCGGCACCAGTAAAGGAAATGGCGAAAGAAACCGGCTATACTGATTCAAAACCTTCGAAACCAGCTCCTCGCATTGGCGATTTATTCCGCAAAATGGTGGATGTCGTAATGGGTGATGATGATGGCGGAGATGCCTCGTATTAGAACAACTTAGATTCAATCAATTGAATCAAAATGTGGATCACTTTGATGTGGATTTCTTGAATGCGATCTGCGTAACCAAAGTGGTCCACTCTTATTTCATGGCAACCATAGCCCGCTAATTGACCCCCATCTTTGCCCGTTAAAAGAATGACTTCCATTCCTTTTAACTGCGCAGCTTTCACTGCCTCGATGATATTCGCTGAATTCCCAGAGGTAGAAATACCTACTAGTACGTCTCCTTTGTTTCCTAAGCCCTCGATGAAACGAGAAAAGATGTAATTATACCCAAAGTCATTACTCACACAGGAAATGTGTGAGGGATCTGAAATCGCCATCGCCGCTAAAGCTGGACGATTCTCGCGGTAACGACCGGACAATTCCTCCGCAAAGTGCATGGCATCGCAATGACTGCCCCCATTCCCACAAGACAAAATCTTGTTTCCCTTTTTCAAGGCATCCACTAATACGTCAGCCGCCTTTTCGATAGCTTCTATCTTCGCAGGGTTGCCTAAAAAGTCAGCTAATACTTGCTGTGATTCTTGAAGGGATTGGGTAATGAGCTTATTCATAGGACAAAGATAATTAAAAATCGCCTCCGGCACCGCCTCCGCCGAAGTCTCCTCCACCGAAGCCACCGAAATCAAAACCGCCTCCGCCACCACCGGAACCTCCACGACCATAATCTCCACCGCCTAAGAAGATAGGGGGAAAGAACATACCGCCGCCTCGAGAACCAGGGCCACCGCCTCCTCCGCGATTGCGAACCGCTTTGATGATAGCAATGACGATAAATAATAGGAAAAAGATCAGAAAGGGAGGAATACCTTGAGGCTCCTCGCCACTGTCCTCATTCTTAAATTCGCCACTGGCGCGACGCATCATTTCTGTAGTCGCTTCGTCTAAACCTTGGTAATAGGCGCCTGCTTTGAAAGTAGGCTTTAACGTCCGGTTTATAATACGCTTGCAAATAGCATCAGGTAAGACGTCTTCGATTCCGCGACCCGTCACGATTCGCAGCTTGCGATCTTGCATGGCTACGAGAATGACGACGCCGTTGTTTTTACCTTTTTGGCCTACTCCCCATCCTTTTCCGATATCGATCGCGTAATCGTAAGGATCACGGCCATTCGTCGAATTAACTAATACAATAGCAAACTGGGTAGAGGTAGAATCCGCATAGCCCCGCATTTTCTGCTCGAGTGCATTTTCTTCCTCTGGATTTAACAGTCCAGCCTCATCGAGAATATAGCCAGCTGGTTTTGCGGGAATACCCTCTTGAGCGAAAAGTCGCGCACTAAAAAGAAGTAGAAATAGAAGCTTGCGCATAGAAACTAATTAGAGGCCAAAGGAGATCTCGTTCGACAATTCATTTACATCTCCCGCCTGGTAAGGAAAAAAGCCTGCTAAGACTTCGCCTGTGCGCTTTACTCCATGAGCTAAACCGGCACCAAACTCATTTTTTGCTAGATAGGCCCGCATCTCATCGCGGATGGTTTCCCAAAATTCGGCCGGCACTTTCGCGTCGATTCCTTTGTCCCCGATGAGACTAAACTTGCGGTCTTTCATCGCCAGATACACCAAAACCCCATTCTGCAAATCCGTTTTCTGCATGCCCAATTGAAAGAAAAGTTCCTTCGCCCGATCAATCGGGTGTCCAGCACAATGACTCTCCACGTGCACACGAATCTCTCCAGACGTCTTTAGTTCAGCGTTTTGGATGGCTTGCAAAATCAGGTTTTGGTGTTCTTCTGACAACATGCTTATTTCTTCTCGTCAAAATTTACTTCTGGCGCTTTCTCAGAACCAGCTTCCGCTTGGAAGAAACCTTTCTCAGCGAATCCAGAGAATGACGCGATTAAGCTATTTGGGAAGGTAACGATCAAGGTATTATAAGCCTGAACAGCCGTGTTGAAATTATCACGCTCTTCTTTGATGCGATTCTCTGTACCCTCTAATTGTGCTTGCAACTCAGAGAAGTTCTCGGTTGCCTTCAATTGTGGGTAGTTTTCAGCCACCACCATCAAACGAGATAATGCACCGCCTAAAGATGACTGAGCCGCTTGGTATTTTTGCAAATTCTCTGGGCTTAAATCCTTCGAGTCTAATTTCATTTGTGTAGCAGAAGCACGTGCTTCGATCACCGCAGTTAGTGTCGATTTCTCGAAATTAGCCACGCCTTGAACTGTCTTTACTAAGTTCGGAATTAAGTCTGCACGACGCTGGTAAGCACTTTGAACATTCGCCCACTTCGCCTTTACATCTTGATCTGAGGTAGCCATGCTATTACGTGAGCCAATTCCCCAAAAAATTACGAGAGCAATCACTCCCAAAACAATCCATACCGTCTTATTCATCTTGTTAATTTTTAATTGGTTGTTAGTTGAAACAAAAATACGAGTTAAATTTTAAAGACCTGATTTTTGTGCGACAATCATCCGGTCATTTCCTTTGAAGTCTTTTTTCAATTGCACCTCTTGGAAACCCTTGCTAAACAAGAGCTCCACGGTTTGAGTTCCAAAGTATTGATTAATTTCTAAACACAAGTATCCTCCATTCGATAAACGCTCGTTAGCAAAATCTGCTAAGGCTTCATAATATCTTAAGGCATCGTCATTGGGTACGAATAGGGCCAAATGGGGTTCGAAATCCAACACATGATTCGCCATCTCCTTTTTCTCCTCTTCCGTCACATAGGGCGGATTCGAAACGATGATATCCCAATTACCATTTGAGCTAGGCCAAGCGAAGATATCTTGCTGCTGGAAACTAACTGCTGCCTGCAAAGTCTCGGCATTCTGACGAGCCATCTCTAGTGCCCCTTTGGAAATATCCCAAGCCTCTACCTGTAAAGTGGGTCGCTCTAATTTCAATGAAATGGGAATGCAACCTGATCCCGTGCCTACATCTAAAACCGATGCATTCTCTGGGGCGTGACTCAAAACGAGATCCACTAATTCCTCCGTTTCCGGTCTGGGAATCAAGGTCTCTGCATTCACTTCAAATAAATGGTCTCGGAAATAGGTCTTCCCCATCACGTATTGGAGGGGTTCGCCAGTAGCGAGACGCGCTAAACGGCTGGACCAATCCGCTGGTAATTCCACTTCCTTTTTCAGGATAATGTCCATCGAACTCAAATTCCAGCCTAAATCCAAACAGCGAAAAGCAATCGCACGCGCCTCTGAAGCATCGTAATGCGTCGAAATGGCGTCGGTGATTTGCTGGATGAGAATTGGACTGGAAATCAATTTCATTTGTGGAGAATTTGGGTAAATTTACGAATTATAAACCTCAGATAACGCTATGAAAAAATTTATACTGCCGCTCATCACAATCCTGGGCTTACAGGCTTCGGTGCAGGCACAAAACAAAACGATAGGCAAGATTCATGTCTATGATGAATCCGTGAAAACGCTAATCGACCCATCGACTCCGATCGAGATTGTAGCAGAAGGCTATACCTGGTCTGAAGGTCCGGTTTGGGTGAAGAAAGGTGGCTATCTTTTATTTACGGATGTTCCTGAAAATAAAATATACAAGTGGACCGCAGAAAAAGGAGCTGAGCTTTATTTAACTCCATCAGGTTATACGGGCTCCACTTATTATTCCTATGAACCAGGTGCAAATGGGTTGATTATTAACCAAAAAGGCAACTTGGTTTCTGCTGAACACGGGAATAGACGAATAGCGGAAATGCCTTTGGGAAAACCTGAATTAAAAAAATCCCTCAGCGGATTATGGGAAGGCAAAAAATTGAATAGCCCGAACGACGTAATTCAAGCGAAAAACGGCGACTATTATTTCACGGATCCTCCTTATGGTTTACCAGGCCGCGGTAAGGAAGAACCGGCGAAAGAACTCCCATTCCAAGGGGTCTACCGCATCAGCAAAAAGGGCGAAATGATTTTGCAATACGATAAGATGGCTAGACCTAACGGTTTAGCGATGAACATAGATGAAAGCATTTTATATGTAGGTTCATCGGAGCCACAAGAGTCACATATCTTAGCTTTCCCGGTGGGGAAAGATGGAAATCTAGGCGAGCCAAAAGTCTTTTTCGATGCCGCAGAATTAGCGAAGCAGGGAATTCGAGGTGGTTATGATGGAATGAAACTAGATGCAAAAGGCAATATCTGGACGACAGGTCCGGGTGGTATTTTAATCATCAGCCCAGCTGGTAAATTACTGGGACGTATAGAGACAGGGAATCCAAATTCCAATGTGAATTTTGGGGAGGATGGATCGACTTTGTTTATCACCTCGAAGATGAATCTACTACGCGTGAAGACGAAGACGAAAGGGCTGAAATAGCGTGGGAGATTAGGCGGACACTAATAAAAAAGGCCTCTTTCGCTTGAAGGAGGCCTTTTCATTTTCTTATAATTTCCGAATCTTAATGTTTCTAAACCAAACTTGGTTTCCGTGATCCTGCAAAGCGATGTGACCTGCCATTACTTTACCGAAATCTGGCATTCCTTTAAACTTCGAACCAGCGATCAAATCTTTCCAGTTTTGGTCATCCGTGCGTGTTTCCACCACTAAGGTTCCGTTTAAATACAATTGCAATAAACCTTTGTTATTCACAATACGGCCTGTATTCCACTCACCCACCGGCTTTACCGTTTCTTTGTATGACTTAATTAAGTCGTATAAATCACCCGCCCGGTGTTTCGTGATTTTACCATCTGCATGGCCATCATTATCTAATACTTGAAATTCAGGACCCGTAACGTAAGTCGCGTAATATTTCTTCGGATCATCCGTCACATTGAAAATGATTCCTGAATTACCATTCGGAGAAATCTTCCAATCCACTGAGAAATCGTAATTCTCAAAAGATTCATTCGTAATTAAGTCACCCCCGTCTTTCTTTGCTGCGTCAAAACCGATCACACCGTTCTCAATCGTCCAAGAGGTGCCTACTTTATCGCCTTTGCCGTAACTATGCCAGCCCGTGAAGGTCTTTCCATCAAACAATAATTGAGTTCCATTTTTCTTCTCTGCCTTAGTCAATTCGTTGATTCCTTGACCAAATGAAGTCATTGCGAAGCAGATGGCTGCACAACTTAAAAGTAATTTGTTCATGTTTATTAGGTTTATGATTTTTACAATACTACTAAAAGTCTCTAACAATTGTATCTGCTGCGGACAATTTTGGCATTAAAACTTCGTAAATTGCAGGCTGATATAAAAATCCATGAAGACCAAAGTTGCCCCAAAGCCCTCCATCAACATCATCACCCTCGGTTGTTCGAAGAATCTAGTCGATTCTGAAGTACTCTACACTCAATTAAAGGGGAACGGATTAGAGGTGACACACGAGGCGAAAAAGGACAAGGCGAACATCGTCGTGATCAACACCTGTGGGTTTATTGATAATGCCAAACAAGAATCGATCGACACCATCCTTCGCTATGCAGATGCAAAAGAGGCAGGAAAGATCGACAAATTATACGTTACCGGTTGCCTATCTCATCGCTACAAGGATGATTTAGAAAGAGAAATTCCGATGGTGGACTCGTTCTTTGGGACCAATGAATTACCTCGTTTACTAAAAGCACTAAAGGCAGATTACAAGCACGAATTAGTGGGCGAGCGTCTATTAACGACGCCTGCACATTATGCTTATTTGAAGATTGCGGAAGGTTGTGATCGCCCTTGCAGTTTCTGTGCCATTCCATTGATGCGAGGAAAGCACGTTTCGACACCAATGGAGGAATTAGTGAAGGAGGCGAACTCGTTGGCTAAAAAAGGTACGAAAGAATTGATCTTAATCGCTCAAGACCTAACCTTCTACGGTTTAGACTTGAAGGGCGAAGGCAAATCAGGCAGAAAATTAAAAGAACTTTTAGAGCGCCTTTCTGATGTCAACGGCATCGAATGGATCCGCTTGCAATATGCCTACCCCGCGGGATTTCCAGTGGAGATTTTAGAGACGATGGCAGAGCGTGATAATATCTGTAAATACCTCGATATGCCACTCCAAAGTGGTTCAGACGCCATGTTAAAGCACATGCGTCGTGGAATCACCCGCGAAAAGACCGAGGAATTAATCCACACGATTCGCGAGAAAGTGCCAGGAATCGCTTTACGTACCACACTTATTTCCGGTTACCCAGGCGAAACAGAAGAGGATTTCGAGGAGACCTACTCCTTCGTAGAACGTATGCGTTTCGATCGTTTAGGTATCTTCAATTATAGCCACGA